>JAHJWA010000265.1 GCA_018828205.1 Alphaproteobacteria bacterium | reverse complement strand
TCATTGCGAGCGTAGCGAAGCAATCCATGGACCAGGCCAATGGATTGCCACGTCGCCTGCGGCTCCTCGCAATGACGAGGTAAGTGCCAATGCCTGACTTCCTCCTCGAATTGCGCTCCGAGGAAATCCCCGCGCGGATGCAGGCCGGGGCGCGCGCCGAACTCGAGAAGCTGTTCCGCCGCGAGCTCGATGCCGCGGGCGTCGCCGCGCGCGACATCACCGTCTGGTCGACCCCGCGCCGGCTCGCGCTGATCGCGCGCGATCTGCCCGGTGCCACGCAGGCCGTGAGCGAGGAAGCCAAGGGTCCGCCCGAGGGCGCCCCCGATCAGGCGATCGACGGCTTCTGCCGCAAACAGGGCGTCACCCGCGACCAGCTGACCCTGCGCGACGTCAAGGGCCGCAACACCTGGTTCGCGGTAATCGAGAAGCCGGGCAGGGCGGTCGCCGCCCTGCTCGCCGAGGCCATCCCCGCGATCATCCGCGATTTTTCCTGGCCCAAATCGATGCGCTGGGGCGCGGCCTCGCTGCGCAGCGAATCCTTACGCTGGGTGCGCCCGCTCTCGGGGATTGTCTCGCTGCTGGGCGAGGAACTGGTCGAATGCGAGGTCCACGGCGTCACCAGCGGCTGGGTCACGCTCGGCCACCGCTTCCACCATTCGGGCGACATCACCATCGGCAATGCCGATGATTACGCGGAAAAGCTGCGCGCCTGCCACGTCATCGTCGACCACGAGGAACGCGCCGCGCTGATCCGCGCCGGCGCGCAGCAGATCTCCGCCGAGGCCGGGCTCGCGCTGGTCGAGGACGAGGGGCTGGTGGTCGAGAACGCCGGGCTGACCGAATGGCCGGTCCCGCTGCTGGGCCGCTTCGACGAGCAATTCCTCGAGGTACCCCCCGAGGTCATCCAGCTCACCGCGCGGGTGAACCAGAAATATTTCGTCTGCACCGGAGCCCCCGCGCAGGCGGGGGCCTCAAGCGAAGGCGCGCCCCCGACCGAGGTCCCCGCCTCCGCGGGGGCTCAGGCGCTCGCCCCCCAGCTCGCCAACGCCTTCGTCTGCACCGCCAATATCGCGGGCAGCGACGGCGGCGCGGCGATCGTCGATGGCAACCGCAAGGTCCTCGCCGCGCGGCTTTCCGATGCGCGCTTCTTCTGGGAGCAGGACCGCAAGACCCCGCTCGCCGAGCAGGCGACCAAGCTCGAGCGGATCACCTTCCACGAAAAGCTCAGCAGCCTCGCCGACAAGGTCGAGCGCGTGGCCAAGCTGGCAAGGTGGCTGGTGGAAACCGATGTCGTCGTCCCAGCGAAAGCTGGGACCTCTCTCGGCGAAGGACCTGGCCTGAGAGAGATCCCAGCTTTCGCTGGGATGACGAAAGAGGAATTGGCCGATCTCGCCGAACAGGCGGCAAGGCTCGCCAAGGCCGATCTGGTCACCGAGATGGTCGGCGAATTCCCCGAATTGCAGGGACTTATGGGCGGCTATTACGCCCGTGCCGAGGGCCTGCCCGACGCGGTCGCCGACGCGATCCGCGACCATTACAAGCCGGTCGGGCAGGGCGACGCAGTCCCCACCGCGCCGGTCACCGTGGCGGCGAGCCTGGCGGACAAGCTGGATACGTTGTTCTCGTTCTTCTCGATCGGCGAGCTTCCCACGGGTTCGAAAGATCCCTTCGCGCTCCGACGTGCCGCCATCGCAGTGATCCGCTTGATCGAAGCCAATAAGGTACGGGTGCTGCTTAGCGAGGTTGCGCGTTACTGGAACGAGGACGGGACTGCCGGTCCCGGGCAGCAGGTCGAAGACTTTCTGCACGACAGGCTCGGAGTTATGATGAGGGACGAGGGCGTGAGATACGACGTTGTCCAAGCCTCGACGAAGTTGGAAACTCGGCTCGATGGCGACGTTTGGCGTGTTCGACGTCGCGCGTCGGCATTGCAGGGGTTCCTCGGCACCGACGACGGCGCCAATCTGCTCGCCGCCTACAAGCGCGCCTCCAACATCCTCAAGAAGGAGGACTGGCACGGCGTCGAGGGCGAGATCGCCGAAACCGGCGAGGAGGACCCGCTCGCGCTGGTCGACGATCCCGACATGAAGGCGGTGATCGACGCCAAGATGGCCGAGCGGCACGCGAAAACACTTTCCTACACGCCCGAAGCTGCGGAAAAGGATCTGCTCGAGGCGCTGGCCTCGGCCGAGCCCGCGGCGGCCACGGCGGTCGCGGCGGAGGATTTCGCGGGCGCCATGGCCGCGCTCGCTTCGCTGCGCGCGCCGATCGACCGGTTTTTCGAGGAGGTGACGGTCAATGACGAGAGCAAGCCCAAGCGCGCCAAGCGGCTCGACCTGCTCGCGCGCTTCCGCGCCGCGGTTCACAGTGTCGCCGATTTTGCGCGCATCGAGGGCTAGGGTGACGCTCGGGGCTGCCAAGGTGACGGTTTCGCGCCCCCAAGGTTACGCTTCGCGCGGGCAAGTTTACGGTTTTCGCGGGCAAGGTTACGGTTTTGGAGCCCTCGGCCCGCCGCCGTGTCAGATGTGTCAACACCCCCGCACGGGTGAGGAGTTTCGATGAACAAGACGGTCTATCCCTTCGGCGGCGAAGCCGACCATTCCGACCCGCGCCAGAAGGACAAGAAAATCACCGGCGGCAAGGGCGCCAATCTCGCGGTGATGGCCGAGATCGGGCTGCCCGTCCCGCCGGGCTTCACCATCGCCACTTCGGAATGCCTGACCTATCTCGCGGGCGGTTCGGACTTCCCGCCGGCCTTGCGCGACCAGGTCGCCGAGGCGCTGCGCCATGTCGAGCGCACCGTCGGCAAGACACTGGGCGACGTGGAGGACCCGCTGCTGGTCTCGGTCCGCTCGGGCGCCGCGGTCTCGATGCCCGGGATGATGGACACCGTGCTCAACCTCGGGCTCAACGATGAGACCGTCGAGGGCCTCGCGCGCACCAGCGGCGACGCGCGCTTCGCCTGGGACAGCTACCGCCGCTTCGTCCAGATGTATTCCGACGTCGTGCTCGGGGTGGACCATGGTCTGTTCGAGGAAGCGCTCGAGATCGCCAAGGAGAACGCCGGCTTCTATTCGGACACCGAGCTCGAGGCCGAGCACTGGCGCGCGCTGGTCGCCGAATACAAGGGTATCGTCGAGCGCGAGCTGGGCGAGCCCTTTCCGCAGGACGCGCACGCCCAGCTCTGGGGCGCGATCGCCGCGGTGTTCGACAGCTGGGACACCGACCGCGCCAAGATCTACCGCCGCTTGAACGACATCCCCCACGACATGGGCACCGCGGTCAACGTCCAGGCGATGGTGTTCGGCAATATGGGTGACACCAGCGCCACCGGCGTCGCCTTCACCCGCGATCCCTCGACCGGCGAGAAGGCCTATTACGGCGAATGGCTGGTCAATGCGCAGGGCGAGGACGTCGTCGCCGGGATCCGCACCCCGCAATATCTCACCAGGGCGCGGCGCGAATCG
Source organism: Alphaproteobacteria bacterium (assembly GCA_018828205.1). GTDB lineage: Bacteria > Pseudomonadota > Alphaproteobacteria > Sphingomonadales > Sphingomonadaceae > Qipengyuania. The sequence goes on along the minus strand of JAHJWA010000265.1, from coordinate 5 downwards.
GCGGG
>JAHJWA010000035.1 GCA_018828205.1 Alphaproteobacteria bacterium | reverse complement strand
GGACAAGGAAGCGTACGCGGCTCGAGGAAAATGTGAAAGCGATGGACGTCCGGATCACGACCGATGATCGCTCGCGGATTGACAGGATCTTCCCTCCCGAAGCGGCCGCGGGCACTCGCCATGCGGCGCTCCAGATGCAGGCGTTGAACGGCTGAGCCGCATTCGACGGTGGCCGATTGACCTCGGACGGAGGGGTGCTTCTGCTGGCGCGGGCCGAACGCGCGATGGGAATTTGTCAGCGGCTTGCTGACTGCATTGCCGACCGGCGCGACTCTGGCCGAGTGCGCATCGCTTGGAGCCGCTTCGCGATCCCGTAGCAGTTCGTGCATCCGGCGCTAATGATCGAGCATCCGGCGACTGAATTCCAAGTGGCGTCCGTCCATTCAATCTGCGTTTCAGCCATGCCGGTTTCGCTGCATCGTCCCGGCGTGGATTCGTGCGCTGATCACCTGTCGCGCGGCTCTTACGTCGATTGGAACATGATGGGAATCAACAGAATAGAGCGGTTTCCACACGATCTGACTCGACGGGGATTGAACGAACCCGCTGACGCGGGAGAGACGTGAGTATTGGTCGGAATGGCCTCCTGATGAGTTGGTTTGGTTGCTTGGACCAACCCTCAACCAGGAGACCACCCCATGGCTGATACCACAACAGCGGTGAGTCCGCTGCGCCGCCGTATGATCGACGACATGATGTTGCGCAACTTGTCGCCCGCCACCCAGCGTTCCTACCTTCACGCCGTCACGAAGTTCAGTCGCCATTTCGGACGCTCACCGGATCGGGTTGGGCTGGAGGATGTCCGGGCATTTCAGGTCTATCTCGTGTCGCAGGGGATTTCCTGGCCATCGCTGAACCAGACCGTGTGCGCATTGCGCTTTTTTCTATGGCGTGACGTTGAACCGGGGCGAGATACCTGAGCGGATCGCCTATGCGCGCACGCCTCGCAAGCTGCCGGCGATCTTGAGCCCTGACGAGGTGGTACGCTTTCTTGAAGCGGTGCCGTCCTTGAAGTCGCGTGCCGCGCTGACCACTGCCTATGCCGCGGGACTGCGCGTATCGGAGGCGGTGAGCCTGAAGGTCGGCGATATCGACAGCAACCGGATGCTGCTGCAGGTTCGCCACGGCAAGGGCGCCAGGGATCGCACGGTTATGCTCTCGGCCCAGTTGCTCGATATCCTGAGGACGTATTAGCGCCTGACGCGCCCGACTGGCTGGTTATTTCCCCGCCGGGGCGAGAGGCCGATCAACGTGACTGTGCTCCATTCGGCTTGCCGGTCAGCCACCAAGGCGGCTGGATTGACCAAGAAGGTCAGCGTGCACACGCTGCGCCACAGCTTCGCCACCCATCTGCTCGAGAGCGGCGTCGATATCCGCATCATCCAGGTGCTGTTAGGGCACAACAGTCTCTCGACGACTGCGCGCTACACCCAGGTTGCCACGACTACGATCGCTGCAGCGCAGGCCCGTTTGATCGTTTGACCCCTGAGGTGGTGCCGCCCGCCTGAGCCGCGATCATGCGTTCCGATCTGGAAGTGGCGGATATTTTCCGCCTCCATGGCCATGCCTATGCGCAAGCCCATGACGGCCATCTTGGCCGCATCGAGCGGCGCGTCATGTCGGCGATCGAGCTGTGCCGAACCGCTGCGCTTGGGGGTCATGTCGAGACCTGCGAGGACTGCGCGCATGTTCGCGTCGCTTACAACTCTTGCCTTATGGGCATTTCCAGTAATGGGGAGTTGGTATGCCAGCCAGGCCATTTTTCCGTGAATTGCCGCGCATTTTGTCTACATAACAGCGCACTCCTGTGCCTCCGTCGGCGCGGCAATTGATGGCCGCGCACAAACGGAGACGATCATGTTGGAGACCTACTTTTCTGCGCCGAAGATGCTGGAACTTCTGCGCAGCGGGCCGTGCGGGCCATACCTCGATGGCTTCGCCACTGCACTCGAACGGCAGGGCTACGCCGCCGAGACGGCCGTGCGTTATCTGCGGGCGGCAGCTCATATCGGCCATGTAACGGCTGAGCGCGATGCAAGCGTCAGCGACATCGATTTGGAGGCGTTCGAACAGCATCTGCGAACGTGCCGATGCCCGCGCGCCAAGGGAGGGCGGCGCAATCACCACACCGTTTACGGCGCAAGGCTTTTCCGTCGTCACCTCGAAGAAATAAGCGTGTGCAAACCCGCAGCCGCGGCGATCCGGTCTGTCGAACCGCCGTTGGTTGCAGGCTTTAGAACCTGGCTAAGCAAACATCGCGGGGCATCCGATGCGACGATAGGGCTCTACGCGCGCGATGCAGTCAGTATCATGGCAGAACTCGAAACGGACCCGATGTGAGTCCCGCCGATATCCGCGGCTACGTCATGAAGCGCGCGAGCATATGCGGGCGCGGCACCATCGAGAAGATGACCACGAGCCTACGGGCATTTTTGCGCTACCTTGCCGTTCAAGGGCACTGCCGGGCCGGTCTCGACTATGCCGTTCCGGCCTACGCCCATTGGCAGCTTGCCGAGATGCCGCGATATCTCTCGGGCGAACAGCTCAGCCGGTTGATCGCTGCCTGCGATGGTGACGCCAGCGCGCGTCGGCGCGATCGCGCCATCGTACTCCTGTTGGCTCGCCTCGGCCTGCGGGCCGGCGACGTGGCGCAGCTCCGTCTCATCGATATCGAGTGGCAGGCGGGTTCGCTGCGGGTGACGGGCAAGTCGCGCCATGAGGTTCGCTTGCCGCTGCCCCAGGAGGTCGGGGATGCGATCGCGGCCTATCTTGAATACCGACCGTCGTGCTGTCGAAGCGATCGCGTGTTCCTGAGCACGATCGCGCCGAGCCGTCCGTTCCTGAACGGTGACGGCGTCTCGTCGGTGGTCAGGCGTATTATGAAGCGGGCTGGCGTCGTGACGCCCATCAAGGGTGCGCACGCCCTGCGGCACACCGCAGCGACCGAGATGCTGCGCCATTGGGTACCACTCGACAAGATCGGCTTGGTCGTCCGGCATAGGGGCATCGACACGACGGCCCACTACGCCAAAGCCGATGTCACTCTTCTGAAGCAGGTGGCGCAGCCTTGGCCGGAGGCACTCTGATGCTGGAAACCATCGAGACCTATCTCGCACTGCGCCGCGCCACTGGCTTTGCGATGTCGAATGCCGAGCACCTGCTCAAGAGCTTTGGCGCCTGGGCGGCCGAGCGCGGGCACGCGTATGTCCACACGCAAACAGCCATCGACTGGGCCGCGCTCGGACCGTCCATTGCGCAACGCGATGCTCGACTGAAGACCGTTTGCCGCTTCGCGCGCCATATCCGCATCGAAGACCTTCGGCACGAGCTGCCCCCGGCCAATCACTTCGGCGCCCGCAAACGGCGTCGACCGCCGCACATTTACTCGGGCACAGAGATTGGTCGCCTGATCGAAGCTGCCGGCCGACTGCGACCTCAAGGATGCCTGCGCTCGCTGACGTACGCGACCTTGATCGCTCTGCTCGCGGCTACGGGGCTGCGCATCTCCGAAGCACTCAAGCTCACGTTCACGGATGTAACTAGCGACGGTCTGCTGATCCGCGAGACCAAGTTCCGCAAGACCCGTCTCGTGCCATTGCATGAGACGGCGGCGGCAGGCTTGCAAGGTTACCTGGATCGTCGCGGACCCGGCTCGGGAGATGATCCCGTGTTCGCCAACATGCATGGCCGGCCACTGCGCTACATTGCAGTCAAAGAAACCTTCGACAGGCTGGTAGGCAAAGTTGGCATCCGGTCAACGTCGGGGTTGCGTCCTCGGCTGCACGATCTGCGGCACACCTTCACGATGCGGGCGCTACAAGGCAGTCCGTCGAGCCGAACCGGATGCGGTGCGCATATGGTCGCGCTCGCGACGTATATGGGAGACGTCAACATCTACTCCACCTACTGGTGCCTGGAAGCAGCCGCTGACCTTGTGCGCGACATAGCCGCGTCGGGAGAAGCGTTCTTGTCAGAGGGAGCGCAAGCATGACGCCGATCGCTCCCCTCATCGAAACGTTCATGCGCGAAACACTTGTCCATCAGCGGGGCGCCAGCCGCCACACGTGCGATTCCTATGCCCAGAGCTTCCAACTACTGTTCGAGTTCGCCGCTGCAAGGCTCAAGAGTAAACCATCCAAGCTGATGTTGGAGCAGATCGACTCCGGATTGGTCAGCGCCTTCCTCGAGCATCTCGAGGATAAGCGCAAGAATGCCGCCGTGACGCGAAATGTTCGTCTGGCAGCCACCAAGTCGTTCTTCCGCTTCCTCGAATACCGGCAACCGGCAGCGCTCGATCAAGTTCGCCGCGTGCTGGCGATTCCGTTCAAGAAGACGGACACGCGTCTCGTTCCCTGTCTGCTGCGCGAAGAGCTGCAAGCGCTGCTCAATGCTCCGGATCCGACTACGCGCGACGGCATCCGCGACCGAGCCATGCTGCATGTGGCCGTGTGTGCAGGATTGCGCGTCTCGGAACTGACAAGTCTGAAGGTCGACGATATCGACATATCGTCGATGAGCATACGCGTTGTTGGTAAGGGCAGGCGGGAACGAGTGCTGCCGCTGTGGAAGCCGGCGGCCACCGCACTGCGCACCTGGCTCGCCATTCGCGGAAAGGTGGCGACACCCGAAGTGTTCATTAGCGCCCGTGGTGAACCTCTGAGCCGATGGGGCTTTGCCTATCTGCTCAAGCAGCACGCCGCGGTGGCGGCTCACCAACAGCAAGGTCTCGCCAAAAAGCGCGTCTCGCCTCATGTACTCAGGCACACCTGCGCGATGATCATCCTGCAGGCGACACAAGACATCCGGAAAGTATCGCTATGGCTCGGCCATGCTACATTGACGACCACCGAGGTCTATACGCGCGGCGATCCGACCGAAAAGCTCGAAGCCATGGAAGCGATTGTGCCACCGCATCTGCGGCGCGGAACGTTCCAACCGATCGACAAGCTGATGGCATTGCTAAAGAGCACTTCGTAATGGTGAGTTGAGCAGGCGGCGAAATGTGTGAAAGAGCCACCAGATCGCCGCCAACTCCCCATTACCGGAAATGCCCATAAGGCAAGAGTTGTAGGCGATCCGCCAATGGCCGCAGTCGGTGCAGGCCTCGACGTGCCCGCCAAGGGCAGCGGTGCGGCAATGCTCGATCGCCGACATGACCTTCAGCTGATGCAAGCTCAGATGTCCCGCGTGGGCGGTCCGGTACGCAGGGCCGGCAGCGCGGAAAACGTCGGCGACCTCGTGGCCGGTGCGCACCGGCTCAACCGGGAGGCGCCTCCGGTTCGGGTAGGAACAGGCCAAGCTTGTCGAGCGGGCTGGTCACCGCACGCACCGTGCGCGTTGCCACTCTCGTGTAGAACGCGGTGTTCTCCAGCTTGGCATGGCCGAGCAGCGCCTGGATGATGCGGATATCGATGCCGTCCTCGAGCAGGTGCGTTGCGAAGCTGTGTCGCAGCGTGTGCGGGCTGACGCGCTTGGCGATTCCGGTCGACTGGGCGGCTTCGGCCACGACACGGTGGAGCTGCTTGGTTGAGATCGGCTTCAGCGCGTGCTGGCCGGGGAACAGCCAACCATCGGAGTGCATCACGCCCTGTTCGTGGCCCAGTCTCCACCACTGACGCAGGAGCTTCAGCAGGTCCGCCGGGAGCATCGCGTTGCGGTACTGCCCGCCTTTGCCGCGCTCGACCCTCAGCAGCATCCGCTCGCTGTCGATATCGCGCACCTTGAGCATCGAGACCTCGGCGACGCGTAGGCCCGCACCATAGGCGACCGACAGCGCAGCCTGTTGCTTCAGGCAGGTGGTCGCGTTCAGCAGGCGCGTCACCTCGTCGCGGCTCAGCACCACCGGCAGCTTGCGGATCTGCTTCATGCGCACCAGACGGCGGGCGAGGTCGGGCCCGTCAAGTGTGTGGGTAAAGAAGAAGCGTAGCGCCGCGATGATGCTGTTCATGGTGGGTACCGGCATCCCGACTTTGCGCTGCTCGACCTGGAAGCGGCGCAGATCTTCGGCGGTTGCGGTATCGGGGGGTGTCCGAGAAAAGTGGCGAACCGCCCGACATCGCGCACATAATTGCGCTGCGTCTCGCGGCTGAAGTGCCGCATGTTCATGTCGTCGATCAGGCGCTGGCGCAGCGGGCTGAGGGGCGCGGCGGGGGCAACAGGAATAAGCTCGTTCATCGTTCGACTCCTTGGTTGAAGGAGCCGAAATGCTCTGCCAATGTGCGACTTTGCTCAATCCATGCGCGGCGCTCGCTGTTTACCTTCGCCTCACCGGCAGCTCCCATCCGCGAAGCGGTTCGTGCGTCGGCCCATTAGCTGACCTCGGTATTGCTTCACGGAGCGTCCACTCGCGCGGCGCACGCTATATGATGGACGGCCGGGTCTTGGGTCACGGTTAGTGAGGCGGGAATACTTCGGATCGGCCCGTCCTGCGGATCGGAGCGTGATTTTCCTTTTCCGATTTCGCACATCCACGCGATTGGCGTGCCCGCGTTACTCATTCTCGTCAACTCATCCTACAAGGTATCATCGACCTTAGGGAGAAGACGAATGTCCGAAGAGAACGAAGAAATACCGAAGCGGCCGCAACGCCGTAGGCAGACGGCGGGCGAGAAGGAAGCGATTAGGCTCAAAGCCTTGCGTGAAGAATTCGGAGGCAGCGCGATCGACCCCGACGAGCCAGTTCTTTCGCCAGGTTTTCCGTATCGCGCCATCGCCTACGCATTCAAGGATGCGCAACAAATCCATGCCAAGCCGACCAAACGGTTCAATCCGAAGACGATAGCCGAACGAGTCGCAGCGGCCTGTTCTCTTACCGACGAGCAGAAAGAGGAGCTCCAACGCTGGCTGCAGTGGGTGAAAGTCCGCCGGTATATCACGCGCGATGGCTATCAATCTCCGGTGCTGCAATGGCTTTTGAGCAAACCGACGTTGAATTCCAGTTGGCCGGGCGATGCTGACGGCGGCTGGAGCGCGCGGGTTGATGATGAGTACGGTCGACGCCTAGCGGCGAAGCGCGATAAACCGGACATTAAACGAGGGGCCGAGAATGCGGCGGTGGCCTCGCCTCCCGATCATGCGACCGACTTTGTGCGATTAGACGCTCATGGAACTGGGGCGACCCAGAACTACCGGGCTGATGCAGAGTCTGCCCCAGAGCTGACGCGGCGGTCCTTTCATTCCGAGCAACCGTCCAGCTCCCATAAGGCGCAGGCCGAACCTACGGACGCCCTTCGGCGCCCTGCATTTCCCTCCAGCGCGTTTCGCAAAGGCGAAACGCTTGCGAACAACTTTTTCGGAGCCCTGAGGGATGCGCCCGACGCCGAGCTCGTCGCTAGGGCAACAGATCTGTCCAACGATGCAGATGCAACGCGCGAGGCCATGGCGCGCAGCGCCGATGTCGCGCGTTGCATCAAACTTGTCTTCGACCAAATCGGGCTCCCGCTGCCGGAGGCAAATCCGTGAAACGGGGCCAGTTTTTTCTACAGGATGGGTGTGGGTGCCCCACACGTTTCGCCATCGTGTCGCTGAAGCTCCGTGACGGCGTTTCTTATGACGCCCGCGCAACGGGCGAAGGGAGGTTTGGCCATGGCCGTTAGGAAGGTTCCAGCCCCATCAAAGAATCCCGTAAAGCGTCCCTATATCAAGTTTTACGTAACCGCCGAGCAGAAAGCGCAGATCCAGCGAGAGGTGCCCGACAAAGGGGTCGGACAGTATTGCCGGGATCGGATTTTCTATCCTTCGGGCTTGCGCGACGTAGCGATCGATGTCGGCGCGAGACTGCTGGCAATGGCGGCGCGTGAGAAGTGTTTCGGCGACGCGCTTGCCGCGCTTGAAATGCGGCTGGACGATGATTTGGCGCGCGCACAAGACATCCATGACGATGACCCGGAGCACGCGCTTCTAGGCTTGCTCGCGAGGCAGCGGCATGGGGAACTGGTTGAACTAATCGAGGACGCCAGAACGACCATTAGCGCCTTGCTGGATGAGGCGTGCAAGCTGCGCGGCCTGCTCGCGCAGCGGCAGGAACAGTCCCGCTTGGTTCCGATGGTCGAGAAGCGGGAGAGCCGCTGATGGTTATCAATATTTGGCGATACGATAGCGGACTCAATGGCGTTGCCAGCCCGAAGCTGAAGCAGGACCTCGCTTTCTCGACGTCACTCTCGCGAGCGCGATACATCTTCGACATCCAGTTGAGCGCCGAGGACATTGCGGTGATGGGGAAGGTCAAACCGGTCGGCGACTATGTGAACACAGACAGCGCCGAGGGGCACCGGATAGAAGGACGGCACGCCTACAACCTTGTCTCCGAGGATCCGGAAGGCCAGTCGCAGGAGATCGCAATCTACGGCGCGCGCGCCGGCCTGAAACGCTTCTGGCATATAGCCGTCAGCAGCCGCGAGGGCGAGCATCTGACGCCAGAGCAACTCGAACATGTCCGTTTGGTCGTTTGCCGCGTCATGGGCGTCGAGGACTGCCCTTCAGTATGGGCCGACCATCGCGACACCGACAACGATCACATGCATGGCTTGGTGGTCAGCTTCCTGGCGGGAGAAGACCGGCCGGTCACGTTCGGTCAGGACTGGTGGAAAGAAGCCGGTCAGATCGCCATGGCGATCATCGAGCGCGACTTGGGTCTCGAGCCCGAACCCAATCGCCGGTTCGTTGCGGATCGAACCGGTGTCTATCACACCTTTTCGGACATCAAGGTTGCGGACGAGAACGGCAAGATTCTCGGTCGGTCCGAGATCGTTTCCGCCCAGAAAGCCCACAAGGCTTGGAAGCGGGACAATTACGCTGCGCATATGGAGTGGTCCGGCGAGGAGTGGGAGATGGAACGGGCCGTCCAAGTCCTGGCCACGCCTCGCATCATGAAGTCGGATACCGCAGAGCAGATGCATGAAAGCCTCGCGCGGGTCGGGCTGAAATACGTTTCTGGCCAAAGCGGTGCGCGGATTGTTGCCAACGACTATCTTCCTGAAGCGGGGCAGCACGCACAAGGGCAGTCCATCGCGGCAGGCAAGGCCTACAGCAACGCAACGCTAAAAAAATTGGGCAACCGTCTAGAAGGCGGATACCTGCCCGCCGCTCCCGGTCTCGCGGTTCGCAAATTCGTGATGCCGCGGTTCGAGAAGCTGACCAATGAGGAGCGTGATCGCTTCGCCGATCGACGAGCAGAGATCGAGGAGTGCAAGGAACTCGCCGACCATCTCGAAAAACACAACGCACATTTCTATCGCAGGATGAGGGACGTCGAGAAGGGCAATAACGTCAACGAGCGGCGGGCTCAGCGCCGCCGGTCTCATGAAAGGGAAGTGGCCAAGGTCAAGATGCTGGAGAAATCCGTGTCGAAGCCCTTCAGGGATTCTCGCGTCTTCCCCGAAGAGACAGGAGATACGCTGGCGCTTCTCTGGGGACCGCCTGCCGGTAAATCTTCGCCGAGCAAAACGCTGCGGGAGGATGAGGAGCGGCGCGAACTTGAAGATCGCTACCGGATCGAAGCGACCGAGGAGGCCCGGAAGTTCTGGTATGGCGAAGAGCTCGCCTTTGTCGAGCGGCTGCGGACGATCGAGATCGTATCGCAAAAGCGCAGGGCGCGGATCGATGCGCTCAAGCTCGCGAGGCGGCGCTTCAGGCGCCTAAGGATCGCTTCGACGCAGAAAATCCGAAAGGGACTCGCAAGGATTGCAGCCGAACTAAAGATTGCGCTCGAGAAAGGACCGTTGAAGAAACTCGCCAAGGCGCATTTCCGATCGGCCTGCGCAGGTTCGGCCCGTAGCATTGTCGCATCAAGTCGCGCTTATCACGACACCTACGGCGATCGAAAAGGGAACCGGTCGAGCGTCCACGGCGAACGCCACTGGCGCGGCGAGCGCATGCGCGCCTTTGTTGAACCCGGTCATCCGTTGCACACTGGCAAACTCCTCACGGACTATGTTCTAGACGTGCAAAATTCCAGTCTGGGCGCGAATGCGGCCGACCCAACGCTCGAAACACGGCGTATGCTTGCCAATGAAATCGACCACGACAAGCTCTGGTTGGCGCCATCGCGTTATCGTGCGTCCCACGAAGGGCTTCACTGGCGTTTCCTCGACGATCGCGTTCTGGTCGAGGCTTTCGGGGACAAGCCCCATCGGCTTCTTGACCCTGCTGTCCAGCGGGATCTTGCGGCGATAGAGGCGATCCAGATCGAGCGCCGGCGATGGATCGCAGCCGCAATCGTCGCTGGAGCCGCTTCGATCGAGGAGGGCGAACTCAAGGTTTTGGGAAGCAACGCTTCATGGGCAGCAGCCTTTTGGGAAGCTCAGCGGTCCGATCCGACATTCCTGCGCCTGATCGCCGTTGCACGGGCGAGGCCGGACAGGTTTGCGTATAACGAGAACGCGCGACCTGGAGAGCTGAGCCGAATTCACGCGCTTTGGAACAAGGACCCACAACTTGCCAAGGCCATTGGGCGTCAGATGCACGCCTACGAGCGGGCCAATACCGCCATCGCCATAGGTAATCGATCGCCCGTGAATCCCGCGATTATGCCGTCGAAAAATGCCGTTCCCGAGTTGGCATCGGATATGGCTTCCCGCACGGCGACCTCGACCCCCCGTCCGGCTGCCAGGAAAGATCGGAGTCTCCGGGAACAATCGCGACGACCTGGTCCTCCCCGTCCAAACGGTTTCGAACGATGACCGCGATCATCCTCCTCATCCTCGGGATCCGGCTCGCCGTAGCATACGAAGATCGTAATCGCGCGGTCGTCGTGCGTACTCGCTTCGCTTCCTATCAGTACCGGCTTTTGCCCGTCCTTCCGACATCGCATCATCGACAATGCCCAATTCGCTGCCTTCGCTGCAGAGCAAGCATTCGAGCGAGTGAGAAAACCGCCGATCTTTCCCGATAAGTGCCGGCCGCGATGAGCATCCGGCTGACGAAGGATATCAACCGGCGAACCCAGCGACATTCGCTGCTTTCGCTGGAGCTGACAGGAAAGATACGAAATCATGCTCAAGAAGGAAGATTGGAAGACCCAGCCCGTTGTTGATGCGATCGCCAATCGGTTGTTGAGAGAGGCCGGAGGCGATCTCCACCAGGTGCATGGGAACGCCGTTGCCACCGCGCTCGGTATGCCAAAAGGCAATCAGTCGATCTACGCCAAGGTAAACGACTGGAAGAAGCGCATGGAGGCGCAGGGCATTCAGCACGTTCGGCGAGCGCCCGCTGGCCTGCGAGAAGAACTCGAAGAGCGGTTGCGCGCCGGTGTCGAGGACATGGTTCGTGTCGCGCTGGAGCTCACCGGGAAGACTATCGACGGGGAGCGTCAGCGCAGCGATCAGACTGAGACCGCGCTGTGCGAGAAGATCGCTCTCCTTGAAGGCGAGCTCGACCACGAACGCGAGGCTCGCGTGCAGGCGGGCGGTAAGGCCGAGACGATGGCGCAGGACCTTGTAGAACTCGCCCGAAAGGCGGCGGCCGAAAAGGCGCGCGCGGATCTCGCCGAAGCACGGCTCGACGAAATCCGCATTCAGCACGATGCCCTGCTCGGCAGGTTGGGCGTGGCGTCCGTTCGAAGCGAGCGCGTGCAGGGGACGCACGCATGCAAGGAGGATGAAGAGTGCTCCATCGACATGTCGCGATACGACTACGAAGAGTAGCACGTCCTCGTAAACGGTATTCAGCGGGGCGGCCGAGAGGCCGCCCCTTTTCTATATCCGCAACAGGAAAACATGACCGCCTGCGCGGCGTCATGCGAACGATGAAAAGACTGGAGTGGAGGCCTGCCGGGTGAACCGGCAGGGTGAAGGGAAAATGTGTAAGCGCTCAAGCTCCCGCCTCGCCGGTTCGGCAACGAACCGAAAGGCAAAAACATGAATACCGATCATCTGAATCCAGACTACGACGCCACCGCACGGCGTCTTGAAGACGACGAGAATTTTCGAGTGCTGCGTGCGGTGCCAAAACCATTCAGCGACATGCCAGGCAATGGCGCTCCGCCGGATGGGAAATGCGTCTGCATAATCGACCTCGAAACTACCGGGCTCGACCCTGATCGAGACGCGGTCATCGAACTCGCTCTGATGATGGTTTTCGTGAACGACGATGGTGAGGTTGTTGGCCACTTTGGGCCGTTCTCCTGGAAGGAAGATCCGGGCGTTCCGCTGGACCCGGAAATCACCATGCTGACTGGCCTCGCCAATCAGCATCTTACCGGCCACAAAATTCCCGACTCCATGGTCGCTGGAATGCTCGATCGTGCTGACCTAGTGGTGGCTCACAATTGCCAATTCGAAGTAGCGTGGCTGGAGAGGCGCTACCCGTCAATCGCCGCCAAGCCGTGGGCATGTTCGATGCGCGATATCCCGTGGCTCAAACTTGGCCTCGATGGACGTGCGCAGACCGCCTTGTTGATGCAGCATGGTTGGTTCTCCGGCGCGCACCGGGCCGCGGAGGATGTGTGGTCACTGTTCTGGCTCCTGCGCGAGAGCCGCACCGGGTGGCT
>JAHJWA010000264.1 GCA_018828205.1 Alphaproteobacteria bacterium | reverse complement strand
CGTGGGCGGATCGCTGCTCGCGGGGCTGGTGTTCCACCGCGGCCCCGGCGGCTTCAACCGAGCGGGCTGCCTCAGCAGCATCCTGGGCGCGATGGCGCTGATCCTGATCGCGCGGCTGCTGGATTTCCAGGGGCTGGACAGCCTGGGGATAGAGGGTCTCGACTTCTGACCCGAAGCGGGCGGAGCGTTGCCACGCCCCGCCCGCAAGTGGTTCGCTGCGACGGCGATCAGGCGTGCTTGGCCTCGAGATTGACGCTGCGCTCGGCCAGATCGGTCATGTTCTCGTCGGTGTCGTAGATTTCCGCGGTGATGCGGTCGAGTTCGGAGACATGGTCGCTCTTGCCCAGCGCCTCGGCGAAGGCCTTGGCGGTGCCGAAGCCACAGATGCCGTAATGGCACATGCGCTGGAACTGGGCGATGATCAGCACGTCGCGGACATCGTCATCCTCGATATCGGCGTCGAGCGCGTGCTTCTTGGCCTCCTTCACGAGGCCTTCCATGCCCTTGCAATGCTCCTTCTCGGTCTCGCCGCACTCCTTGAGCAGTTTCTTGATCGTCTCGGTGTGCTTGGCGATGCCGTCGGCGGATTTGGTCAGCCGCTGCTTGAGCTTGTCGTCGCCCGCCGCTTCGGCGAGTTCGCGGACGGTCTTTTCCATCTGGTCGTTGGCGGACCAGCTGTCGGCGAGTTCGTGGGCGTAGCAATCGGCCAGGTTCTTGGGAGCGGACATCAGGGGTCTCCTCATAGGGTGGGATCGGCCTCGCGGGGCCAGTGCCGGATCTACGAGCGGGAGCGGGGTTCTATCCGCGACCTGCCCCCGCTTGCGCCCGGACGGACCGGGCACGGGACGGGGCGCAGCGTCGCCTCTAGGGCAGCAGCACCGTGTCGCGCGCGACCGGGTCGGTCTGCGGGTGGTCGAGGATGAAATGCAGGCCGCGGCTCTCCTCGCGCTTGAGCGCGCTGCGCACGATCAGATCCGCCGCATCGAGCAGATTGCGCAATTCGATGAGATCGGTGGTGACGCGGAAACTGCCGTAATAATCCTCCACCTCCTTGCGCAGCAGATCGATGCGGTTGGCGGCGCGTTCGAGCCGCTTGGTGGTGCGGACGATCCCGACATAGTTCCACATGAAGCGGCGGATCTCGGTCCAGTTCTGCTTGATCACCACCTCCTCGTCCGAATCGGCGACCTGGGTATCGTCCCATTCGCGGATCGCGGGCGGTTCGCGCATTGCGTCCCAGTTGGCGAGAATGTCGCTCGCCGCCGCCTCGCCGAAGACGAAGCATTCGAGCAGCGAGTTCGACGCCAGCCGGTTGGCGCCGTGCAGCCCGCTCTCGGTGCATTCGCCCGCCGCCCACAGGCCGGGCAGATCGGTCCGCGCCGCCAGGTCCACCACCACGCCGCCGCAGGTGTAATGCTGCGCCGGAACCACCGGGATCGGCTCGGCCGTCATGTCGATCCCGAGCCCCGAGAGCTTCTCGTCGATGGTAGGGAAATGCTCGCGGACGAAGTCGGCGGGCTGGTGGCTGATGTCGAGATGGACATAGTCGAGCCCGAAGCGCTTGATCTCCGAATCGATCGCCCGCGCGACCACGTCGCGCGGGGCGAGCTCCATCCGCTCGGGGTCGTAGAACTCCATGAAGCGCTTGCCGGTGCGCGGGTTGAACAGGCGCCCACCCTCGCCGCGGACCGCCTCGGTGATGAGGAAATTCTTGACCTCGAGATTGTAGAGGCAGGTCGGGTGGAACTGCATCATCTCCATATTGGAGACCCGCGCCCCGGCGCGCCAGGCCATGGCGATGCCGTCGCCGGTGGCGCCGCGCGGCGCGGTCGAGAAGCGGTAGCAGCGCCCCGCCCCGCCCGCGGCGAGCACGGTGGCGCGCGCGACATGCGCCTCGACCTTGCCGGTCGCCTCGTCGAGCGCATAGGCGCCCCAGACGTGGCCATCGCCCGAGAAGCGCTCGGCGTTGCGCCCGGTGATCAGATCGATGCAGGCGCGGCCCGGCAGCATGGTGATGTTGGGATGCGCGGCTGCGGCCTTGAGCAGCGCCTCCTGCACCGCCCAGCCGGTGGCGTCGTCGACATGGACGATCCGGCGGTGGCTGTGCCCGCCCTCGCGGGTGAGGTGGAGATCGCCGCCACGATCGTCGGCGCCGCGATTGAAGGGAACGCCCAGTTCCCGCAGCCGCTCGATGCTGCGCGGCGCGCGCTCGATCACGAATTCGACCGTCTCGATATCGTTGAGCCCCGCGCCCGCGACCATGGTGTCGCGGATGTGGTCCTCGAAAGTGTCGCCGGCATCGAGCACCGCGGCGATCCCGCCTTGCGCCCAGGCGGTCGACCCGCCGTCGAGCGAACCCTTGGCGAGCACCAGCACGGTGCGCTCCTCCGCCAGCGCCAGCGCCGCGGTCAGCCCCGCCGCGCCCGAGCCGATGATCAGGACGTCGTGCATCACGATCCCCCCTCCCGCTTGCGGGAGGGGTCGGGGGTGGGCCTGTCTGCCGCCAGCGCTGCCTGAATAGCGATCACCGCACCTGCCATATCGTTCAGAACCTCGTCGTTGGTGAACCGCATCACCCGATACCCCTCACGGCGCAAAAAAGCGTCGCGCGCGCCGTCTCGCTCGGTCTGCATCTCGTGCGAGTGCCCGTCCAGTTCGACGATAAGCCGATGCGAGCGGCAGAGGAAATCGGCGTAATAGGGTCCGACCGGCATCTGGCGGCTGAATTTCGCTCCGAGCTGCGAGCGGGAGAGGTGCATCCACAGCATCCGCTCTGCCGGAGTTGCCGCATTGCGCAATTCGCGGGCGCGCTGGGTGTTGCGGGTTTTCCACTCGGGCATTCGCGCTACTTGCCCACCCCCGACCCCTCCCGCAAGCGGGAGGGGGGGAAGATGGCCCTGCCAGCAGCAAAACCGCCCTCACCCCCCGCCGGTGAGGCTGACGAAGACATCCTCGAGATCGGCCTCGCGGGTGGTGACGTCCTCGATCGCGTAGCCGTGGCTCTGCACCAGCGCCAGCACCTGGCCCGCGGTGGTCGCGTCGCGGTCGTAGGTGATGTCGAGGCGGCGGCTCTCGACCACCTCGGCCTTGAGAAAGCTCTCGTCCATCGGCGGGCCGGCGAGATCCTTGTCGACCGTCACCGAGACGATCTTCTCGCGCGCCATGCCGATCAGCTCCCTCGTCGGCTTGTTGGCGATCAGCTCGCCATGGTTGATGATCGCGATCCGGTCGCACAATTGCTCGGCTTCCTCGAGGTAATGCGTGGTCAGCACCACGGTCACCCCTTGTTCGTTCAGCCCGGCGACCAGCTCCCACAACTGCCGCCGCAGCTCGACATCGACGCCCGCAGTGGGCTCGTCGAGCACCAGGATCGGGGGCGAATGGACCATCGCCTTGGCGATCAGCAGACGGCGTTTCATGCCCCCCGAGAGCGTGCGCGCATAGGCGTCGCGCTTGTCCCACAGATGCACCGCGCGCAGCAGTTCCTCGCTGCGCCGCTCTGCTTTGGGAACGCCGTAGAAGCCGGCCTGATTCTCGAGCACCTCGAAGGGGGTGAAGAAGGGATCGAAGACGATCTCCTGGGGTACGATCCCGATCGAGCGCTTGGCGTTGCGGCGGTTGCGATCGATGTCGAACCCCCAGATCTCCGCACTGCCGCCGGTCTTGTCGACCAGCCCGGCCAGGATGTTGATCAGCGTCGACTTGCCCGCGCCATTGGGGCCGAGCAGCCCGAAGATGCCGCCCTGCGGGACATCGAAGCTGACCCCCTTGAGCGCCTGCTTGCCCTCGCCCGCCTCGCCCTTGCCGGGGGCGTAGCGCTTGGCGAGATTGTCGATGCGGATCGCGGGCGGTGGTACCATGCTGCGCCGGTTAGGTAGCCGCGCGGCACAAGGCAAGCGGCAGCAGCGCTGCCACGGGAAGCCCATTGCGGCGTTGCGCGGGCCGCGCGCAGCCTCTATCGGCTGGCGCCATGAGCATCGCCCCGCCCGAAACCATCCTCGTCGACCTGGCCCGCGTCTGGTGCGACGGTGCCAGCGACATTCGCGGCGGCGCCAATTTCCGCCCCGCAGCGCTGGGCCATCCCAAGGTCTATCTCGAGATCGACGAGCACGGCTATGTCGATTGCGGCTATTGCGACCGCCGCTTCGTGCTCCGCGGGGGCCCGGCGGATGGCGCCGATCAGGCGAGTCTTCGCGATATCGCCGCGGGCACGGACCCCGACCACCGCTAGGCGGGTGCGGCGCGGCGCGACCTTTCGCCCCGACCGGCGAGCGCCTACATGGTGGGGATGAACCAGACCCCCGATCCGCATGCGCTGCTCTATGGCGCCTCGCTCTCCCCCGGCGAAGCCAAGGCGCTCACCGCCAAGCTGCTTTCCTCCTGCGACGATGGCGAGCTCTACCTCCAGTTTCTGGCGTCGGAATCCTTCGGTTTCGACGATGGCCGGTTGAAGATCGCCGACTACAGCCGCGATTCGGGCTTCGGCCTGCGCGGTGTCTCGGGCGAGATGACCGGCTTCGCGCATGCCAATGAGATCAGCACCGCCTCGATCGCGCGCGCCGGCGAGACGCTGCGGCTGCTCGATCCGACCAAAACCCCGCTCGCCGCGCCGCCGCAGCGCAGCAACCGCCATCTCTACACCGCCGACAGCCCGCTCGACGCGGTGCCCTTCGCCGAGAAGGTCGCGCTGCTCGAGAAGATCGACGCGGTCGCGCGCGCCAAGGACCCGCGCGTCGCGCAGGTCAGCGCCAGCCTCTCGGCGAGCTGGAGCGCGATCGAGATCATCCGCCCCGACGGTTTCGTCGCGCGCGACATCCGCCCGCTGGTGCGGCTCAACATTGCCATCGTCGCCGAGGCCAACGGTCGGCGCGAGAGCGGCAGCTTCGGGATAGGCGGGCGCTATCTCTACGACCGGCTGTTCGATGAAGGCCAGTGGATGCGCGGGATCGACGAGGCGGTGCGCCAGGCGCTGGTCAATCTCGACAGCGTCGCCGCGCCCGCGGGCGAGACCATGGTGCTGCTCGGGCCCGGCTGGCCCGGCGTGCTGCTCCACGAGGCGATCGGCCACGGGCTCGAGGGCGATTTCAACCGCAAGGGCACCAGCGCCTTCTCGGGCCGGATCGGCGAGCGAGTCGCCGCGCCCGGGGTCACCGTGGTCGACGACGGCTCGATCGCCGAACGCCGCGGCTCGCTCAGCATCGACGACGAGGGCACCCCGACGCGCGAGACCGTGCTGATCGAGGACGGCGTGCTCAAGGGCTATATGCAGGACCGGCTCAACGCCCGGCTGATGGGGGTCGAGGCGACCGGCAACGGCCGCCGCGAGAATTACCAGCACGCGCCGATGCCGCGGATGACCAACACCTTCATGCGCGGCGGCCACGACGATCCCGCCGAATTGCTGAGCCGCGTCAAGGACGGGATCTATGCGACCGCGTTCGGCGGCGGGCAGGTCGATATCGTCTCGGGCAAGTTCGTCTTCGCCTGCACCGAGGCCTACAAGGTCGAGAACGGCAAGATCGTCGCCCCGATCAAGGGCGCGACGCTGATCGGCGACGGGCCCTCGGTGCTCACCCGCGTCAGCGGGATCGGCAACGACATGGCGCTCGACGAGGGCGTCGGGGTCTGCGGCAAGGCGGGGCAGAGCGTCCCGGCCGGCGTCGGCCAACCAACGCTGCTGATCGACGCGCTGACGGTGGGCGGGACCGGCTGAGCGGAGCGGCGACAGCGACGCTCATCGCCGGTTCAGCGGCTGGAGAGTACAAGGTCGCCTGAAAGGAGACTTCAATGACCAAGTTTTCAGCACTACTCGCGGCATCGGCTGCGGTAACCTTGCTGGCCGCTCCGGCAGCCGCCGAGGAACACCCCAAGGGCGAAGCCAAATTGGCAGAAATGCTCGAAGGCCGCGTCGCAGGCGAACCCGAGCGCTGCATCCGCTTGATGGGCAGCGACCCCCTGACCATTATCGATGGCGCTGCAGTGGTTGCCAAGCGCGGCGACACCATCTGGGTGAACCGCACCGCCAACCCTGATTCGCTCGACGACGACGACCGGATGACGATTCGCAAGTTCAGCGGTTCGCAGCTCTGCCGGTTCGACCAGGTCACCACTCACAGCCGCACCGGCAATTTCTACACCGGCAACATCATCCTGCGGGACTTCGTGCCCTACCGCCGCGAAGGCTGACCGCGCCGCGTGATGACCGCATGACACTGGCCCGGCGCCCCTGGGCGGCAGACCTGCTCCATGTCTGGTTTCGCCAGCTAGGAGCCGATGACTGGTTCGGCGGCTCGGATGCGGTCGATCTGATGCTGCGCGAGCGGTTCGAGCGCTGGCTCCATGCGCTGGGGCATCGGCCCGCTGCCGATTTCCTGCATGATCGCAGCACCGCGCGCGCAGCGGTCCTGCTGTTCGACCAGGTTCCGCGCAATCTCTATCGCGGCAGCGCGCAGGCTTTCGCCTGGGACCCGCTCGCGCTGGCGCTCACCCATGGCATGCTCGCGCGCGACTGGCATCTGGGCTTGCCGCAGCAGGCGAAGCAGTTCCTGCTGATGCCGCTGATGCACAGCGAGAGGATCGCCGACCAGCGGCTCAGCCTCGCGCTCTTCGCGCGCCACGCCCCGGCATCCTTCCCCTTCGCGCGCTCGCACCACCGGATGATCGCGCGCTTCGGTCGCTATCCGCATCGCAACGAAGCTTTGGGGCGCGAGACGACGCCCGCCGAACAGCGCGCGATCGATGCCGGGTTCAGCTGGTAGCAGCGGTCTGCGCGCTCAGCCCTTGGGCTTGAGCAACCTGTCGGGGCGGATCCGCTGCGCCTCGCCGAACAATCCATAGGTCCGGTTGACGTAATTCGAGACATCGATGATCGAATCGAGATATTTCTCGAGCTCGTCGGTCATTTCCTGCTCGACCAGCCGGACATGGGCGGACGGATTCTCGGTCTCGAAATGGACGTAGAACCAAGGGTCGCCGCGCTTGAGCACCAGCGGCTGCGACAGGTCGTACCATTCGAAGGCCCAGGCCAGCGGGCGCGGCCAGATGTGGATCGGGAAGCGGCCCCCCATCGCCAGGCCGGGCCGCTGCTCGGGGAACCAGTGCAGATAGGGGGGCGACTGCACCACATAGCACGGCTCGTCCGCCACGAAGACATAGGGCGCGGTGAACTGCAGGATCGGGCGCTCGGGATGGCGCCACTCGCTCTGCGGCTGCAACTGGAACAGGTTGGCGCGCCCTTGTGGCCGCATCTGCGAGGCCTCGCCATCGGCATCGGTGAGCTGCAGCCGCCCCTGCGCATCGCGGGCGAAGGCGAGCGTCAGATCGACCGGGCAGGGGATGACGTAGTGGCGCCGGTCGAAATCGATCGCCGCGGGGCAGACCTGGATCGATTTGGCGCTGGTGGCCTTGGGATCGCTGCGCGAGAAGCTCTTGGGCGCGCTCCAGATCGCGTTGCCCTGCGCGAAACGGACGGTCCAGCCGACGGTGACGTTGCGCTTCCTGCCGCGCCCCTCGGCTTCCGCCGCACCCGCGTCCCCGGCAAAATAATCGTCCCAGCTCATGTGTCGCCCGTCCTCTTTCTGGCCTATGGCGGGCACAGATCGTTCAGAAACCGCGCGCGCGCAAGGCTTGCGATCGGGTGGGAACGCAGCGCCCGCGCCATGGATTCATGACCCAACCCCAAGGAGACCCTCGATGACCGCCAATCCGCACGGCTTCACGCTCAACCACACCATGCTGCGGGTCAAGGACCCGGAAAAGAGCCTCGAATTCTACTGCGGGGTGCTGGGCATGACCTTGCTGCGCAAGACCGATATCGAGGCGGGCGAGTTCTCGCTCTATTTCCTCGGCTTCACCGGTAGCGACGACGAGGTACCCGCCGGCGACGCCGACGCCGCCGAATATGTCTTCTCGCGCCAGGGCGTGCTCGAACTCACGCACAATTGGGGTACCGAGGAGGAGGACGGCCCGGTCTATCACGACGGCAATGCCGCGCCGCAGGGCTTCGGCCATATCGCGCTCGACGTCCCCGATCTCGCCGCCGCGGTGGCGCATTTCGACAAGCACGGGGTCGAATTCCAGAAGCGCCCCGAGGACGGGATGATGAAGCACATCGCCTTCATCAAGGATCCCGACGGCTATTGGGTCGAAATCCTCAGCGCGCGCAGCATGGCGGGGCGCTAGGCGCCGGGCGCGCTCGGGCGGCAGGTGG
>JAHJWA010000263.1 GCA_018828205.1 Alphaproteobacteria bacterium | reverse complement strand
CCTAACCCTCGCCCTTGAGCCACTTGCCCGCGCCGCTGCTCAGCCCCTTGAACTTGGGCCAGCCGTCGGGCTCGTCGCCAAGCGGGGTGCAGAGCAGCGCGGTGCCCTCGGGCAATTGCCACTTGATGCGATGGTAGAGCCTGGAGCGGGTCAGCTCGGAGCGGACCAGCCAGAGGCCGTCGGCGAGCTTGTGCGCGTCGCCGTGGAGCGCAAAATTGTCGGGCAGCTTCGCGGCGGGGTCGTGCCAGAGCAGGTAGAGCGTCTCGGGTCCGGGATCTTCCAACCCCTCACTCCGCTTTCAGGAAATCCACCAGGCTCTTGACCTTGCGGGTGCGCCATTGCGGGAGCGGGGCGACCAGCCAATAGGCGCGGCGGCCGGGGTCGGGGCCCTCGAGCACCTCGAGGCGGCCGTCGGCGATCGCGTCCTTGACCAGCAGTTCGGGGAGCACCGCGCGGCCCAGCCCGGCGAGCGCGCTGGAGAGCGCCTGGCCGGCGTTGGAGACCGCGACATGCGGCTCGGCGCCCTCGGGGAGGCCGGCGCCCCAGTCGATCCAGCGCTCGGGAGGCTTGCCCTTCCCTGTCGCAGGCTTGGCGACGGTGACGCGCGCGGCGGGGGCCAGCTCGACCCCCTCGAGCTCGCCCGGCCCGTCGACCAGCCGCACCGCGCAGTCGAGATTGGCCTCGGTGAAATCGGCGTGCTCGTCGGCGACGAAGGCGAAGCGGACATCGGGGTATTCGGCGGCGAAGGCGGCCAGCCGCGGGGCGAGCCACTGCGCGTAGAATTCGCGCGGCGCGGCGATGGTGTAGCGGTCGCTCGCCTGCCCCGCCTGCATCGCCTGGACGCTCTCCTCGAACTTGAGGAAGCCCTCGCGCAAGGCGTCGAGCCCGGCGGAGCCCTCCTCGGTGAGCTCGAGCCCCTTGCTGGTGCGGCGGAACAGCACGGTGCCGAGGTGGTCCTCGAGCGCGCGGATCTGCTGGCCGACCGCGGCGGGGGTGACCGCGAGCTCGTCCGCGGCGCGGGTGAAGCTGAGGTGCCGCGCGGCGGCATCGTAGACGCGCAGGGCGTTGAGGGGCAGATGGGTGCGCTTCATGATGCGCCCCGTCTAGGCAGTGGCGCCATTCAGCACAAGCGGGTGGCGCATTCGCCCGGTCCTCGCTGCGCCTTCCTGCCGCCACGCACCTAGTGTAACCGGTTCTTGACCGCTGAGTTACCATACTGGCGCGGCGCAGCGCGCAGCGTTACCGACGCCGCCGCAACAAGAGGAGCCCGACCCCAGCGATGAACGCGCCCGAGAAAATCGCGCCTGGAACCGGCTCCGGCCCCGCCCCCGGGCCCAGCTATGATTCGCCCGCGAGCCGCTACGTCAACCGCGAGCTGAGCTGGCTGAGCTTCAACCGCCGGGTGCTCGCGGAGAGCGAGAACGCGCGCTACCCGCTGCTCGAACGCCTGCGCTTCCTGTCGATCTCGGCGAGCAATCTCGACGAGTTCACCATGGTCCGGATCGCCGGGCTCGAGGGTCAGCTGCGGCTCGGGGTCGAGACCACCGGGATCGACGGCCGCTCGCCGCGCGAACAGCTCGAGGCGATCCGCGAACAGGTGCTCGCGGTCGAGGACCGCCAGCAGGCCAGCCTGCAGAACCTGCGCGAACTGCTGCGCAAGGAAGGCATTCTGATCGCCAATATCGACGAGCTGGGCGAGCGCCAGAAGGCTTGGCTGGAGAAGTATTTCACCACCGACATCCTGCCGCTGATCACCCCGCAGGCGATCGATCCCGCGCACCCCTTCCCCTTCGTCCAGAACATGGGGATGGGAGCGCTGTTCCGGCTCAAGCGCGCCAAGCCCAAGCTCGACCTGATGGAGATGGTGCTGATCCCCGCCGCCGCGCCGCGCTTCGTCCGCCTGCCGGGCAACAAGGCGGTCTATGTCGCGATTGAGAAGCTGATCGTCCATTTCGCCAGCGAGATCTTCCCCGGCTTCAAGATCCTGGGCGACGGGATGTTCCGGGTGCTGCGCGACAGCGATATCGAGGTCGAGGAAGAGGCCGAGGATCTGGTGCGCTATTTCCGCACCGCGATCCAGCGCCGCCGCCGCGGCCGCGCGGTGCTGCTCGAGCTCGACGACGATTGCGACGCGCAGGCCGAGACGCTGCTGCGCGAGGAGTTCAACGTCGACAGCGCGATGGTGGTCAAGTCGGGCGGGATGCTGGGGCTGCGCGAGCTGAGCGCGATCTGCCGCGAACCGCGCCCCGATCTCAAATTCCCCCCGTTCAGCCCGCGCTTCCCCGAGCGCATCCTCGAGCACGACGGCGATTGTTTCTCGGCGATCAAGGCCAAGGACATCGTGGTCCACCATCCCTACGAGAGCTTCGAGGCGGTGGTCGATTTCCTGCGCCAGGCGGCGACCGACCCCAATGTCGTCTCGATCAAGCAGACGCTCTACCGCGCGGGCGACCAGTCGCCGGTGATCGCGGCGCTGATCGATGCCGCGCACAACGGCAAGGCGGTGACCGCGGTGGTCGAATTGAAGGCGCGGTTCGACGAGGAGCGCAACATCCGCTGGGCGAGCGAGCTCGAGCGCGCGGGCGTGCAGGTGATCTACGGCATCATGGAGTTGAAGACCCACGCCAAGATCAGCCTGATCGTCCGCCGCGAGGAGGACGGCTACCGCACCTATTGCCACTTCGGGACCGGGAACTACCACCCGATCAACGCCAAGATCTACACCGATCTGAGCTTCTTCACCGCCGATCCGGCGCTGGGGCGCGATGCCGCCAAGCTGTTCAACTACGTCACCGGCTATGTCGAACCCGCCAATGTCGAGCAGATCGCGGTCTCGCCGCTCAACATGGGCGAGACGCTGTTCGCATTGATCGATCGCGAGATCGCCAATGAACGCGCGGGCAAGCCGTCGGGAATCTGGGTCAAGCTCAACTCGATCACCTATCGCCCGCTGATCGACAAGCTCTACGAGGCCAGCCAGGCCGGGGTGGAAATCCGCATGGTGGTGCGCGGGATCTGTTCGCTGCGCGCCGGCCTCCCCGGCCTGTCGGAGAACATCCAGGTCAAATCGATCATCGGCCGGTTCCTCGAGCACAGCCGGATCTGGTGCTTCGCCAATGGCAAGGAGCTGCCCAGCCGCCAGGCCAAGGTGTTCATCACCTCCGCCGATGCGATGAGCCGCAATCTGGAGCGCCGGGTCGAGGTCATGGTCCCGATCACCAACAAGACCGTCCACGACCAGGTGCTGGGCCAGGTGATGCTGGCCAATATGCTCGACACCGAACAGAGCTGGGAATTGTGCCCCAACGGCCAGTACGAGCGCATGCGCGAGAACGGGCCGCATCACCGGCCCGGGGACGGCGGCGGGGACGGCGGCGGGGACGGCGACGGCTTCAACTGCCATCACTATTTCATGAGCAACCCTTCGCTTTCGGGCCGCGGTGCGGCACTGGAGGCGGGAGCGGTGCCCCGGCTCAAACTGAAGGATCAGGATAAAGCGTGAGCAAATCCGGAAAGACCCGCCGCGAGCGGCGCATCGTCCATGCCCCGAGCGCGGTGATCGACATCGGTTCCAACACCGTGCGTCTGGTCATCTATGAAGGATCGCCGCGCGCGCCGCGGGTGGTCTGGAACGAAAAGGTCGCCGCGCGGCTGGGCCGCGACCTGTCCACCACCGGGGAGATTCCCGACGCGGCCTCGGATGAGGCGATCTGCGCGCTCGCGCGGTTCGCGCTGCTGATCGAGGATCTCGATATCGGCGATGTCCAGACGGTCGCCACCGCCGCCGCGCGCGATGCGAGCAATGGCGCGGAGTTTCTGGCCAAGGTCGCCGATCTCGGGCTCGAACCGCGCCTGCTCTCGGGCGAGGACGAGGCCGAGGCCGCCGCGCTGGGCACGATCGGCGCCTTCCCCGGGGCGCACGGGGTCGTCGCCGATCTGGGGGGCGGCAGCCTCGAACTGGTCTCGGTCGCCGAGGGCGCGAGCCATGACGCCACCAGCCTGCCGCTGGGCACGCTGCGGCTGCCCGCGCTGCGCGCTGGATCGGACAAGAAATTCGACAAGGCGGTGCGCGGCGAACTCGGCAAGGCCGGCTGGGCGGCGGCGCATCCCGGTCCGCTCTACATGGTCGGCGGCACCTGGCGCGCCTTTGCGGCCTATGCGATGCGCAAGCGCGATTTCCCGCTCACCGATCCGCACGGCTTCATGCTCGACACCGAGACCGCCGACCGGCTCGCCGCCGAGGCGATGGGCGCCTCGCCCGAGAAGCTGGCGGAGATGTCGGGGATCACCTCGATGCGCGCGGGCTATCTTCCCGACGCCGCCGCGATGCTGCGCCCGCTGCTCGACGAATTGCAGCCCGAGGGGCTGATCTTCTCGTCATGGGGCCTGCGCGAGGGCCTGCTGTTCTCGCGGCTCGACGAACTGCAGCGCACCAAGGACCCGCTGCTGGCGGGGGTCGCCGATTTTGCCGAGATGCACGGCGCCTCGATCACCCATGCCGCGATGCTGGCGGCGTGGAGCGTCGAGCTGGCCGATGGCAAGGGCCGCAGCCGGGGCAACGAGCGGTTGCGGCTGGCGAGCGCGCAACTGGCCGCCGCGCCGCACCGGGTCGAGCCGAACCTGCGCTACAACCACGCGCTCGAATGGGCGCTCGACAAGCGCTGGATCGGCTGCGACGCGCGCGCCCGGGCGATGATCTGCGCCGCGCTGATCGGCAGCATGGGGCGCAGCGCCATCCCCGACCGGCTGCGCAGCCTCGCCAGCGACGACGATCTGCGCGAGGCGGTCACCTGGGGACTGGGCTTCAAGCTGGCGCGGCGGCTGGGGGCGGCCTCGCGGGTCTCGATGATCAGCAGCGCGCTGATCCGCAAGAAGCGGCGGCTGATCCTCCGGCTCGACCCGAGCCGCGCCGCGCTGGGCAATTATCCGGTAACCAAGGATCTGGAAATCCTGGCCAATTTTCTCGAGCTTGAAGCCAAGGTCAAGATCGGGACGGTCGAGCCCGAGGACTGAGGCCGCGCGGCCGAGCGGGTCTCAATTGGCGGTGGCGGGGGCCGCGAGCGGGAAGAAGGGGATCCGCACCTCGAGCGGCGAGCCGTCCTCGGCCTCGAAGGTGTAGAAGCCTTCCATCGAGCCGTGCGGGGTGTCGAGCGGGCAGCCCGAGACATAGTCGTGCGCCTGGCCCGGGGTCAGCACCGGCTGTTCGCCGACCACGCCCTCGCCATCGACGATGCTCACCCCGCCGCGGCCATCGGTGATCCGCCAGTGGCGGCTGCGCAATTGCACGGTCTCGTCCGAACCGTTCTCGATCCTGACATGGTAGACCCAGAACCAGCGCGCGGATTCGGGCTGCGACTGTTCGGGCAGGAAACTGGCCGCGACGCGCACGGTAATCCCGTGGGACATGGCGGCATGGGGGAAGAGCGCTTTGATCACCCGCCCAAGGTAGCGTGTGTGGCGCGCGCGACAAGGGGCGCAGTGGTTCCGGTCGAGCGATCGACCCGCCCCGCCGCGCGGGTTTCGGGCTCGTCGGACCGGGCGGAGCGGGGCTCGGCCAAAGCGAATTTGCGCCGGAGGCATCCCCGGCCACGCCTTAGTGCTTGCGAATGATTTGCATTAGCATAGGATGGCCGCAAGGAGATCGCATGGCCCATTCGGATGATTCGACCACACTCGACCTTCCCCTCCCCGCGCGCCGCGAGCGCACGCTGGGGCTGGTGCTGATCCGCCGGATGGCGGGGCACGGGCTGCAGGATTCGCGCGCGGCGATGCTGGCGATGGATGCCGCCGGGCCGGGCTTTCCCAAGCTGCTGGTGGTGGCGCGCGCGCTGGTGCTCGAACTGGCGCGGACCTCGCGGCGGCGGATCCTGCTCGCGCCCTGCTGCGCCTCGGGGATGACCCGCGACGAGGGCCTGCTGATCGACATGATCACAGGCGGCGGGCTCGAGCTCCACGCCGCGCTCACCGATGATGCGCCCTGCACCACCGCGCTCTCGACCGCGCGGGCGCTGGGCCGCGAGCTCGAACGGGTGGCGCTGCGCAACGGCTGGCGGCGCTAGAACCCCGCAGCGCTCAGCGCGCGGTCGAGATCCTCGGTGATGTCGGCGATGTCTTCCAGCCCGACATTGATCCGCAGCAGCCCCTCGGTGACCCCCATCTCGCTGCGCGCCTCGGCGCTCATGCCCGCATGGGTGGTGCTGGCGGGGTGGCACATCAGGCTGCGCGCATCGCCGATATTGTTCGAGATATCGACCAGCTCGAGCGCGTCGAGCAGCGCGAAGGCCTTCTCGCGGGTGCCCACATCGAAGGCGAAGATCGGCCCGAAGGCGTCCATCTGCCGCGCGGCCAGTTCGTGGCGGGGATGGCTGGCAAGCCCGGGGTGGAGCACGCGCGGGACGCGCGCCTCGATGAAGCGCCCCAGCTCGAGCGCGTTCTCGCTCTGGCGATGCGCGCGCAAGGACAGCGTCTCCAGCCCCTTGAGCACCACCCAGGCGTTGAAGGGCGCGCAATTGGGCCCGGTGTTGCGCTGGAACGGCAGCAGCACCTCCTCGATCCACTCGGTCGATCCGCAGACCGCGCCCGCGAGCACCCTGCCCTGCCCGTCCATCAGCTTGGTCGCGCTGTAGGCCACCACGTCGGCGCCGAATTCCATCGGCCGCTGCAGCGCGCTGGTGGCGAAGGCGTTGTCGACCACGCTGGTGATGCCATGCGCCCTGGCCAGTCCGCAGACATGCGCCAGATCGACCACGTCGAGCGTGGGGTTGGCGGGGGTCTCGAAGAAGAACACCTTGGTGTTGGGGCGGATCGCCTTTTCCCATTCGGCATCGACCGCGCTGTCGATCACCGTGGTCTCGATCCCGAACTTGGGGAGCAGGCTGTCGACCAGCCAGCGGCACGAGCCGAAGGCGGCGCGCGCGGCGACGACGTGGTCGCCGGTCTGGAGCTGGCACAGCAGCGCCGCGGTCATCGCCGCCATCCCGCTGGCCTGCGCGCGGCAGGCCTCGGCGCCCTCCATCAGCGCGATGCGTTCCTCGAGCATCGCGACGGTGGGGTTCTGCAGCCGCGAATAGGTCATGCCCTGTTCCTCGCCGGCAAAGCGCGCGGCGGGGGTGGCGGCATCGGGATAGGTGTAGCCCGAGGTGAGGAACAGCGCCTCGCTGGTCTCGCCATGTTCGGAGCGCCAGGTGCCGCCGCGCACGGCCTGCGTCGCGGGGCGCCAGTTGCGGGTGATCGAGCGGTCGGTTCCGGTGGTCTGTTTCATCGCGCGCCTGTCTAGGCAGGGACCCGCTGCGCCGCAAGGAGGCACGAAAAAGGGGCGGAGAGTCGCCTCCCCGCCCCCATATTTCGCAAACCCGAAAGCTTACGGGCTGACGGCTTCGTCGTCATCGTCATCGGTGACCAGGATGATGCCGACGATCACGGCAGCAGCGGCCAGAACGCCGATGATCAGGCCGGAGCCTTCGAGGCCGATCTCGCTTTCGCCATCGACCGGAGCCGAATAACGCTCGGCAGCGGCAACCGGCGCAGCGATCATCGCGGCGGCGGCAACAGCACCAAGAACAGTCGCAGTCTTCTTCATAGTAGAACTCCACGCATTGCATTCGAACGACGGTGCTTATCGGATGCGACTCGCGTCACTCGGCCTCCCCGTCTAGGCCTTGGCGACTTGCTAGGATCCTAGCATGACAAGATCGTGGCGAAACTGTGTTTCTGCAAAGCGAAGCGCAGGCGCGACGAAAGCTGTGGTTCTTTCGCCACTTGAACGGCACCCGCTGGCCATTTAAGCCCGCATTCGATGACAAGCTCCGCCAGGCCCGACCACGATCCGCGCGCCTGGTGTCTGGCGCTGACGCTCGCCTTCTGGCTGCTGTGCCTGATCCGCCTCGCGATCCCCGGCGCGCCCTATTTCGACGAGGTCCATTATCTCCCCGCGGCGCGCGAGCTGCTGGCGCTGGGCGAGTTCACCAACCGCGAGCATCCGCTGCTGGGCAAGCAATTGCTCGCGCTGGGGATCGCGCTGCTGGGCGACAATCCCTGGGGCTGGCGGCTGGTGCCCAGCCTGTTCGGCGCGCTGGCGCTCTACGCCGCGATGCGCGCGCTGTGGCACGCGACCTACAGCCGCTTCGCCACGCTCGCCTATGGCGCGCTGCTGGCGACCGGGTTCCTGCTCTACGTCCACGCGCGGATCGCGATGCTGGATGTGTTCTACATCGCCTTCCTCGCGCTGGCCTTCTGGCAAGGCGCGGGCGCGATGCGCGAGCCCGAGACCGGGCGGCCCCGGCTGGCGCTGGCGGGGATCGCGCTCGGCCTCGCGATGGCGGCCAAGTGGAACGCGCTGGTGCTGGCACCGGTGCCCGGTCTGGTCTTTCTCGTCATGCGCGCCACGGCGGGCCGCCGCCGCCTGCTGCTCAGCCGCCGCGGCGCCCCGGTGCCCGGGATCACGCTGGTCGAGGCGGCGCTGTGGCTCGGCGCGCTCCCGCTGCTGGTCTATGCCGCCAGCTATCTGCCCGGTTTCTGGTTCGAGCGCGGGGCGATCGGCAGCACCACCGGGCCCGCGGGGCTGATCGAGCATCACCGCGACATGCTGGGGATGCAGGCCGGGGTCACCCAGCCGCATCCCTATTCGAGCCAGTGGCTGCAATGGCTGCTCAACGCGCGCGGGATCTGGTTCCTCTACGAAATGGTCGACGGGGCGCAGCGCGGGATCCTGCTGATCGGCAACCCGCTGACCATGCTGCTCGGCCTGCCCGCGCTCGGCTGGGCGGCGTGGCGCGGGATCGCACGGCGCGACGGCGTGGCGCTGGCCATCGCGGGGCTGTTCGTCCTGACGCTGGGCTTCTGGGCCTTCGCCGACAAGCCGGTGCAATTCTATTACCACTACCTGCTGCCGAGCATGTTCCTGCTCGCCGCGCTGGCGCTGGCGCTCGATGCGCTGTGGCGGTCGGGGCGCCGCTGGCTGGCACTGCTGCCGCTGGCGGGGAGCCTCGGCTTCTTCGTCTATTTCTACCCGATCCTCAGCGCCGCGCCGCTGACGGGGGACATGGCCTTCCTGCAATGGGCCTGGCTGCCGGGCTGGCGCTGACCCGCGCGGGGCGCGAGCCTCAGTAGCGGCCCCAGACGAAGCGGCTCGACAGCGCGAAGTTCCACACCGAGCCGATGCCGATCCCGACCAGCGCCGCGGCCACCTCGTGCAGGCCGCGCTCGTAGAGCGTGGTCGCCACCGCGATATTGGCGAAGGCCCCCACCGAACAGGCGGCGATGAAGCTGAGCCAGCCGCGCAGCACCGCGCCGGGCCGGGTCAGCCGCCGGTCGCGATAGGTGAGAAAATTGTTGAGCCAGAAATTGAAGGTCATCGCGCCGAAGGTGGCGACCGCCTGGCTCCAGGAGAAGGTGGTGCTGGCGACCAGCAGGAACAGATAGAGGATCGCCATGTGGACCAGCACGCCGAGCGCCCCGACGGTGCCGAACATGGCGAAGCGGGTCGGGATCAGCCGCCCGAAGCTCTTGTCGTAGAGCCCGGCGAGGAAATCGAAGGCGATCGCGCGATCGAGCTTGGATTCGCCCGAGCGCCGCGCGGAGAAATTCATCGGGAAATCCTTCACCGTGAGGCTCCGCTCGCTGGTCGCGAGCAGGTCGAGCAGGATCTTGAAGCCGATCGCCGAGAGTCGCGGCGCGAGATCGCGCGCGGTCGCGGTGCGGAGCAGGAAATAGCCGCTCATCGGATCGGTCAGTTCGACCCCGGTGAGCTTGCGCGCGAGCGTGTTGGCGATCCCCGAGAGCCTCTCGCGATCGGGCCGCCCCCAGCCTTCGGTGCTCGCCCCGGCGGCGAAGCGGCTCGCCACCGCCACATCCGCCTCGCCCGCGCGCACCGCGGCGAGCATGGGGACGAGCAATTGCGGATCGTGCTGGTGGTCCGCGTCCATCACCGCCGCAAAGGGCGCGGCGGTGGCGCAGAAGCCCTCGATCGCGGCGGAAGACAATCCGCGGCGGCCGATCCGCTGGATCACGCGGATGCGGCTGTCGGTCAGCGCCAGCCGGCGCGCCTCCTCGGCGGTGCCATCGGCGGAATTGTCGTCGACTACCAGCACTTCCCAGCCCGCGGGCCCGAGCGCTTGCTCGATCCGCTCCACCAGCGGCGCGAGAT
>JAHJWA010000003.1 GCA_018828205.1 Alphaproteobacteria bacterium | reverse complement strand
TTCCCCTCCAGGGTCAGGAACGGAGTCATGGGACGATTTCGAGCTCGGCGATCCGGTCGCCGTCGAGCACGAAGAAATAGCGCAGGTCCACCGGGCTGCCGGGGAAATTGCCGACCAGATGGCTGGTGACCACCTTGCGGCCGCCCTCTTCGGACAGGGCGAACGGCTCCACCGTATAGGTGTATTGCGTGGAGGCATTCGCCATCCACTGCCGGATCGCATCGCGCCCGGTATAGGTGTTGCCCTCGTCGATAACGATGGCGTCCTGGGTGAAACACTCGGAGATCGTCTCGGCATCGCCATTTTTGTCTGCCGCGAAATACGAAGCGATCGCGTCGGGTAGGATAATCGTCACTGTCTTTCTCCTGTCTGGGCTTGTGCTCGGTGCAAGAGTTAGAGCTTTGACGTCGTCCGCATAAGCGGGATAAACAGGGATGTGGAATTTCGGATAACGGGACAATGCGGAACTACAACCTCACCGATTTCGACGCGGTGCTCGCCATCAGCCGCCGGGGATCGTTCCGTGCCGCCGCGCTCGAGCTCGGAATGTCGGCCAGCGCGCTCAGCAACGCCATTGCCAAGCTGGAAGCGCAACTGGGCGTGCGGCTGTTCAATCGCACCACGCGCAGCGTCTCGCTGACCGAGGCAGGGCGCAGGTTCGTCGACCAGGTCACGCCGGCGCTGAAGGACATCCACCAGGCGCTCGACACCGTCCGCTCGCAGCAGGAGACGCCGTCCGGCACGTTGCGGATCAACACCTTCGCAACGGCGGGGCGCGAGATCCTTGCGCCGCTGGTCCTCGAGTTCCTGCGGCGCTTCCCCGAAGTCCGGATCGATCTGGTGACCGAAGGCAATCTGGTGGATATCGTCGCCGCGGGGTTCGACTTCGGTGTCCGCAGCGGGGACCTGGTCCCTTCCGACATGATCGCCATCCCGGTCGGCCCTGCGCGGCACTATGCCGTGGTCGCCTCGCCCGCCTATCTGGCCGGGCGCGGCCTGCCGCGCGTCCCTGCCGACCTGCTGGCCCATTCCTGCATCCGCACACGGCTGCCCAATGGCGCCCTGTTCCGCTGGCAGTTCGAGGCCGAAGGCCAGCCCGTGCTGATCGATGTCGACGGCCCGATCACGCTCGACGAAGCCAGCCTGGCACGCCTGGCAGTTCTCGCATCGACCGGCATCGGCCTCTTCATGGAATCCGACGTGCGCGAGGATATCGCGGCGGGCCGGCTGGTGCATGTGCTCGCTGAATGGACGCCCCCGCTTGAGCCCTTGTGCCTCTATTACCCAAGCCGCCGCAATCCGCCTGCGGCCTTCAAGGTGTTCGTCGATCTTGCACGCGAACTCGCGCGTTCGGCCCGAAAATGAGCGGGCGGTATCGGAGAGATGGCGTTGGTGGGGCCCGTTGAGCAGGACGACCCTGGGCATTCCGCCGCGGCCATGGCGGATCGACCGCTGCCGCGAGCGGTTTTCGCTGCGAGGCACCGGCGGAACCCATGGGCAAGCGCCAGAACACCGAGGAGAGCGCAGCATGGTCAGCGACCGGGATACCGCCCGGTCGCCTTCCATCCGCTGTCGCCGGCGCGCCCTTTCAGACATCCGGCGCAAACACGACACCGTCTTTGGACAAACGGCGCAGTTTTTGCCCGTCACGACCGCGCGCATCGCTGCGTCAGCGCGGCGGGACTCAAATCTTCCAATGATCTGAGTGCCCCACCTTTGTCGTCGCCGGGCGCATGGCTTCCGTCAGGCGCTGCCGACGAAGATGCTCTTGGCATTGGCGAATTCCTTGATGCCGAAACCGCCGTGTTCGCGGCCATAGCCCGAATTCTTGACCCCGCCGAAGGGCATCGAGGGGTCGGCCACGCCATAGGTGTTGATGAAGACCATGCCGGTGTCGAAGTGGCGCGAAGCGAGTTCGATCGCGCGGTCCACATTCTTCGACAGAATCCCGCCACCGAGGCCATAACGGCTGTCGTTGGCGATCCGCATCGCGTCCTCATCGTCCTTGGCCTTGATCACCGAAGCGACCGGGCCGAAGAGTTCGTCGTCATAGGCCGGCTGTCCGGGGGCGACATCGGTAAGGATCGAGGCGGGGTAGAATGCGCCTGGTCCCTCGGGGATTTCGCACCCGACCAAAGCGGTCGCGCCCTTCTCGAGGCTCTGGTCGACCTGCTTCTGCAGCGTGTCGCGCAGATCGCTTCGCGACATCGGGCCCATGTCGGTGTCTTCCGCATTGGGGTCGCCGGTCTTTACCGCTTCGAAGCGCGCCTTGAACTTGTCGAGAAAGGCGTCGTAGACCTTCTCGGTCACCACGAAACGCTTGCCGTTGATGCAGGTCTGGCCATTGTTGTAGAGCCGCGCATTGGCGCAGACCTTGGCGGCAAGATCGAGATCGGCATCCTCGAGCACCAGATAGGCATCGTTGGAGCCCAGCTCCAGCACGGTGGGCTTGAGAACCTTGCCTGCAGCCTCGGCGATCGACTTGCCCGCCGTGTCCGAACCCGTCAGCGTCACGCCGCGCACCTTCTCGTGTTCGATGATCGCATCCGAGGTCTCGTGGCCGATCACCAGCACCGTGAATAGGTCCTCGGGCAACCCGCCTTCGACGAAGATTTCGGCCAGCTTGAGCCCGCTGCCGGTGCAATTGCTCGCGTGCTTGAGCAGCACGCCATTGCCCGTCATCAGGTTGGCGATCGCATAGCGGATCACCTGATAGGCGGGGAAATTCCACGGCTGGATGCCGTAGATCACGCCGATCGGCGAAAAGGTGACGATACCGCGTCCGGCATTGCTGGGCTCGCGCTTCTGGTCGGCGAGTTCGGTGGGGCCATTGGCGGCGGTGTAGTCGCAGATCGCGGCGCACAGCTCGACCTCGTCGCGGCTGTCCTTGATCAGCTTGCCGACCTCGTCGGTCATCAACTGGGCGAGTTCTTCCTTGTTGTCGCGCAGCGCCTTGCCGATCCCCTTGATGATGTCTGCGCGCTCATCGAGCGATTTGAGCTTCCACTTCTCGAAGGCCGCGTGGCACGCCTCGACCCTGCGGCCGGCTTCGTCGCGATCGATCTGTTCGTAGGAGGAGAGGTCTTCGCCGGTGGCGGGATTGACGGTGGTGATGCTGGTCATGAGTTGCGTCCTGTTGTCGATAGGTTCGA
The DNA here is from genome assembly GCA_018828205.1 of Alphaproteobacteria bacterium. Taxonomy (GTDB): domain Bacteria; phylum Pseudomonadota; class Alphaproteobacteria; order Sphingomonadales; family Sphingomonadaceae; genus Qipengyuania. The sequence continues at coordinate 4,760 of JAHJWA010000003.1, read as the reverse complement.
CACTGGAACGGGTTTGAACCGCCACCCGTTCCGACGCAGCGGGTCTGTGCGACGAAGCGGTGATCAGCAAAGGTCAATTGCTGCGCAGCCGCCGGACAAGCGATGATCGCGATTGGCTGATGCTGCGGCGGCCCAGGCCTCGAGCTCGGAGAAGAATTGCTCGCCAGGTCCGGTAAAGCGGCCGTGCCGGCGCAGAATGGTCAAAGCTCCGGTGATGTCTTTCGCCAGATCGTTCGCCGTCGCCTCGACCCCGCTCCTGCGCCTGTGCTCGAGAACGTTTGAGAAGACGTATGCGCCCTCCAGGATTCCGGGGAGGGGGCGCGGGTCGGGCCGCCAGGGAACCCTGAAGCGCTCGCAATCCGCATCGTAGAAATTCTCCAGGATCGGGTCCACCAGCTGCATATAGCGCAGCTTAACATGCGCGTTCTCGTGGACGATGTTTTCGGCCATTAAGTTCGGCTGGTCGGGATCGAGGAACATCGCGCCTTGGCGGGAAGAAACGGTAAATCCGATGCGCCTTCCCGGCCCGGTGGTTCGAGGGACAAGCACCGGTGTGAAGCTGCAAACGTCGATAGCGAGTTCGGGGGATGCGCGCGTGATGTGCGCCGCTGCCTCGGCGAAGGGCTCTACCGGGAAGCGGGCGGGGTATTGATCGGGGGAGGCACCGAAATACTCTGTACCGGTGCTCCGCTCGTTTGTCCCGGTCCAGTGGGGACGCAGCCACTCGTCGCGCCGTTGCAGTTGAACACAGCCGCCCATCAGCCGCTCGTAACGCGTTAGGGAAAATCCATCGCGCTCCAGATTGGGCTCGGGATCGTCGGTTTCGGCAACAAGATCGCTTAGCGGAATTTCCACGGTCATACCGTCGTCGAAGCGGAATCGCGCGCCCCCCTGGACGACTTCGGCACCCACCCGCGCGGAGGCTCTTTTGCGACCGAATTCGACATGGCGTCCGAGGATCGGTAGCCTCAACCCGCCTTCGCCGTCGAGCTCGATTGGCCAACTGCTGCGCTCACCTGTCGCCAGCGCCAACTGCAATCCGAGATTGCCCGCATTGCGCGCGAATGGTCCCCGGTACTTCCGATCGGCCTCCCCGCTTGCCCGTCGCATAGCGGATAGCCAATATTGCGTGGTCGGGTGCATCAGGAACGCCTCGAGCGTTGCGCTGCCCTCCATATGCGAGAGCAAAAACGCAAATCGGAGCAGAGTTTCCGCTTCGCCTAGGGAGATCCCAAGGGCTGCTTGCCGCTCGACATAATGGCGACAGACCGTCTCGATCTGTTTGCGACTGTGCGATCCGACCATTTCCAGAATATTTCGCCGGTGCTCGGAGCATGGCGGGCCGGCGAAAAGGACGGCTTGATCGTTCATGCTGCAATTCCTTGCATCTGGGCTGGTAGACTGTCCTTGATCCGGCCGTGAATGTGATGGACCAGAGGCTTGAGCGCTCCGCAGTAAACGCTGGGATGATCGAAGCTCCCATCCGTGCCGAAACGGTGCGGCATGTAGCCGCCACCGCAGATGTCGCGAGCCTCGCAGGATTGACAGGTTTTGCACAGGCCGGCCGATCCCTTTTGAAAGGCTTCGATCAAGGGGTTGTCGGCCAATTCGTCGAGCGCGGTCGTGGCCAGGTTGGCACCCAGCTTGGTGACGCCGTCGAAACAGCATTTGAACGCGTCGGTCGGTTCGAGACTGCCGTCCGTTTCGATAACGAGAACATCGACCGGCTTGCCCCCGATGTTGTCTGTGCTGATCTGGCACCCGAACATCATCCGCATCATGTTCTCGAAATAGCGAACGTGGCGGTTGGCCTTGTTGCGGTCGAACCAGCCATCGAAGAAGGCGATGAGCCAATCGCGATAGGCCTCGATCGGGGCCGGCGGCGGATGCAGGTGATTGGCATGCGGAAGCGAGAGATCGAAACCGACGACATCGATCTCGTCCCAAAACTCAAGGAGCGCCTCCGGATCGATATCGGTGTCGACTACCGCGAGGACGTTGGAAAAGATTTCCGGGCCCCGGGGGTGCGATTTCAATCGTTCGATGGCCCCGATCACACGGTCGAACGACCCGTTGCCGAAATGGTCCAACCGATGTTGGTCGTGCACTTCGCGAGGGCCGTCGACGCTGACCCCGATGCGGATCGCATGATCGGCCAGGAGCTCGATCCATTCATCGTCGATGAGCATGCCATTGGATTGCATGCTGAAGCGAACCTGCACGTGATGAAGGGCAAGCAGTTCGCGCACGATCGTGGCGATGCGCGCGATGCGTCGCTTGCCCGCGAGGAGGGGCTCCCCTCCATGCATGATGAAGTGAACCGCACCAAGATCGTGTGCGACAGCGTGCGCGGCTATCCGTCCGGCCGCGTTGCGCGCAACTTCATCGGTGAGCACTGCCGGCTGATTGCGGTAGGTACGATCCTCCAGATTGTACATGTAGCAATAGTCGCAATTCAGATTGCAGCGACTGGCTACCTTTACCACGAAGGTCGAGAATGGGGTCGACATAGCGCCTTTCTCCGGCTGTACCGCGAGGGGCCGTTCGAAAGCTGGTGCGACGCTCCGGTTGCAGCGGCCCGAACTCGAACCGCTGCAACGCGTGACGCTAGGCTGCCGAAGAGAATGTCGAAAAGGTCGAGAAGGTCGAGAAGCTCTCGCTATCGATCGCGAAATCATCTCGACCGAGGAATTTCGCTGCAGCCGCCATCGCAGCCCGTACCGCCTCGTTTCGAATCCCTGCCAATTGCTTAGCGTCGAGTTCGACCTTGCCGAGGTCGAAGCTGAGCTTGGTTTGCGGCTGGTCGATCGCCTCTCTGGTCGATGGCTCGGAAAAGAATAACTGGCGGCGAACGACTTCTCTGGGTTCTTTGGCCATCTCAATAATCTCCCTAGAACTGGTGGATCTAGTGACCCTTGATATAGCAACCCACTTTATTGGTTAACGACTCGGGTCGAGAACAGCTTCATCGTATATCCGTTTTCTTGAATGTAAATAAGCCAGGGTTCAATAACTGCTCACAATAAGAAAATATAGGTAATGTATAGAATCCGGAAAATAACTGAGGTTTTTGATTGTAACCCAAACGAAATTAAATACATTGTACAGCATGGTCGGCTTCCGCCGAATACTGTGTAAGTAAAGGGGTGATCATCCAGATTGGAGCGTTTAGAGCGCCTGTTTGCGGGGGTCGTCGGCCCGCGCTCAATAGCCTTCTGTCTTTCCGTAATCCCGCGCGAGGGGCGGGGGGAGAAATTGCCAAACGACGCAAAAAGAACATCCATTTCGGAGCGACTTTTCCGTCCGGATGCGTCTTGCGATGTCGGCAGGTTCGCCGCCCCAGTCGATAGCGGTGCTCAGTCGCCGCGCATGGCGCGTTCGAGCACTTCCTCGATCACCGGATAGCCCGCATCGTCCGGGATCCGCAGCACCGGCGCCGAACCGCTCTCGTCGACCTGCGGAGTGATGATCCGCACCGGGGTCGCTTCGGCATGCGCCCTGGCGGCGGCGAAATCGCCGAACAGCGCCAGCCGTTCCAGATTGCGCCGGGTCGGAAAGATGACCGCGATTTCCTCGCGCTCGGCCATTTCCAGCGCACGCTTGGCGCTGACCCAGAACAGCCGCGTGTTCTCGGTGGCATCGACTTCGACGTCGACCGCCCCAGTGCCGAGGTCGGCAAGGTAGAAGCGGGTGTCGAAGATGCGGTTGTGCGCCATGCCCAGCGGGAGCCAGCGTGCGAAGGGGATGATGGCGTCCCGGTCGATCGACCAGCCAAAGCGCTCGAGCACGGGGGCGAGCGCGCCATGCTCCAGCAGCAGCGCGCGGGCCTCGCGTGCGAGCGTACCGTCGATTACGCCGGACAGGCCCACGGCGAGGCCGGTCTCCTCGAGCGTTTCGCGGATCGCGGCGATGCGGTGCGCGAGTTCCTCGGCATCCTCGTCGCGGTCGCGGGCCAATTCCTTCCCCAGTTCGTAATCCGCTGGATCGACGCGTCCACCGGGGAAGACCGCCATCCCACCCGCGAAGGACATCGTTCGCGACCGCACCACCATCAGCAATTCGGGATCGGGCCCCTCGCGGCCCTCGCGAAAGATCACCAGAGTTGCGGCGGGGATGGGCTGGTCGGCGGAAGAACTCATGCCCCCTTAGTGCATGGCCTGGTCGCGCTTGCCAAGCGCACAACACGCGCTTGAGTGTCGGGAAATCTTACAGAGAGTGGTCACGCCGGTTCGGCGTTAACCATCGCTATACGCCGAGCGCCGCACCGGAACGCATTTGGCACGCAGCCTGCATAGAGGTAAGCATTCCTGATGGTCTTCGAACCGAGGCGGGCCGCTCCTGGTTCGCAATCCTGCCTCACCGAACACTGTAACAAAAGGCCCGCGTGACTTTGGTCGGTCACGCGGGCCTTTCCCGTTCTGGTGATGGCCGCGGTTCGACCGACCGGCTGGTTCAGCTCTCGGCCTTGGCGACCTGCTTTTCGTCCATCAGCTGCTGCAATTCGCCGGCCTCGAACATCTCCATCATGATGTCGCTGCCGCCGACGAACTCGCCCTTGACGTAGAGCTGCGGGATGGTCGGCCAGTCGGAGAAGCCCTTGATACCCTGGCGGATTTCCATGTCCTGCAGGACATCGACGCTTTCATAGGCGACGCCGCAATGGTCGAGGATGGCGATCGCGCGGCTCGAGAAGCCGCACTGCGGAAACAGCGGCGTACCCTTCATGAAGAGAACGACGTCGGCCTCGCCGACGATGCCGG
>JAHJWA010000034.1 GCA_018828205.1 Alphaproteobacteria bacterium | reverse complement strand
GACCAGGTGACCTACCCAATGGCGACGACCATGCTGTCGGTGCCCGGAGCAAAGACCGTACGCGGCTACTCGATGTTCGGTGACAGCTACGTCTACATCATTTTCGAGGATGGCACCGACCTTTACTGGGCGCGGTCGCGTGTGCTCGAGTACCTCAACCAGGTCCAAAATCGCTTGCCCGAGGGTGTTACGAGCACGCTCGGTCCGGATGCGACGGGCGTGGGATGGATTTACGAATATGCCCTTGTCGACCGCACCGGCGGACATGATCTGGCGGGCCTGAGAAGCATTCAGGACTGGTTCCTGCGATACGAGCTCAAGACCATTCCCGGCATCGCGGAAGTGGCGAGTGTCGGAGGCATGGTCAAGCAGTACCAGGTCGTGCTCGATCCTTACCGGATGGCTTCGTTTGGCGTCACCCATGCCGAAATAGTGAACGCCATCCAGTCATCCAATCAAGAAGCCGGTGGTTCGATCGTCGAAATGGGCGAGGCCGAATACATGGTCCGCGCATCAGGCTATCTGACGACGCTGGACGACTTCCGGCAGATCCCCCTCAGGACCGCAGCAGGAGGCGTGCCTGTCACTGTGGGAGATGTCGCCACAATCCAGGTCGGACCAGAACTGCGTCGCGGCATTGCCGAGCTCAACGGGGAAGGAGAGGTTGCCGGCGGCATTATCGTTCTCAGACAGGGCGCGGACGCTCGCAGTGCAATTCAGGCTGTCGAGGAAAAACTGGACGAGTTGCAGGCGAGCCTTCCCGAAGGTGTCGAAATCGTCACGACCTACGACCGTTCGCAACTTATCGACGCCTCGGTGGAGAATTTGACGACCAAGCTGATCGAGGAGTTCATCGTCGTCGCGCTCGTATGCGCGCTTTTCCTGTGGCACGCGCGCTCGGCGCTGGTCGCGATCATAACCCTTCCCCTGGGCGTGCTGGCGGCGTTCATCGTGATGCGTTTCCAGGGGGTGAATGCCAATATCATGTCGCTGGGCGGGATCGCGATTGCGGTCGGCGCCATGGTCGATGCCGCCGTTGTGATGATCGAAAACGCGCACAAGCATCTCGAGCGGTGGGAGCATGAAAACCCCGACACAGTGCTTTCGGTCAAGGAGCGCTGGCGCATCATTGCTGATGCTTCGAAGGAGGTCGGACCCGCGCTGTTTTTCAGCCTTCTGATCATAACCTTGTCCTTCCTTCCTGTGTTCACTCTGCAAGCTCAGGAAGGTCGCCTCTTTGCTCCGCTTGCCTTCACAAAGACTTATGCCATGGCGGCCGCTGCTCTGCTCTCGATAACGCTGGTTCCGGTGATGATGGGTTGGCTGATCAGGGGTAAAATCCCGTCAGAGGATTCCAACTTCCTCAATCGCGGATTGACCAAGATTTACCGACCGGGTCTTAATTGGGTCATGCGCTGGCCCAAAGCCACGCTCGCGATTGCTGGCGCTATCTTCCTTACCACGCTGATTCCCTTCTCGCAGCTCGGCGGGGAGTTTCTTCCGCCGCTCGACGAGGGTGATCTGCTTTACATGCCCAGCGCCCTTCCCGGTCTTTCACCGGGCGAGGCCTCAGCGCTGCTGCAGCGTACCGACAGGCTTATCAAGTCGGTGCCGGAGGTTGAGACAGTTTTCGGCAAGGCCGGTCGCGCGGATACGGCCACCGATCCGGCACCGCTTACCATGTTCGAAACCACGATCCGGTTCCGGCCGCGTGAGGAATGGCGCGAAGGCATGACGTCGGACCTTCTGATCGAAGAACTCGACAGAATTGTACAGGTGCCCGGTCTCGCCAACGTCTGGGTACCACCGATCCGTAACCGCATCGATATGCTTGCGACCGGGATCAAGAGCCCGATCGGGGTCAAGGTGTCGGGCGAGGATCTTGCCGAGATTGAACGTGTAGCGCTCGAGGTAGAGGGTGTCGCCAAAACGATTCCCGGCGTCAGTTCGGCACTAGCCGAGAGGCTTTCGGGCGGACGCTACGTTGATGTTGATATCAATCGTTCCGCGGCGGCAAGATACGGCCTCAACATCACCGACATCCAGCAGATCGTCTCGGGCGCCATTGGCGGGGCCAATATTGGCCGAACGGTTGAAGGCCTGGCGCGCTATCCGATCAATGTGCGCTACCCCCGTGAAATTCGCGACAGCGTCGACGAACTGCGAACCTTGCCCCTGCTGACCCCTTCGGGACAACAGATTACACTCGGCACGGTCGCACGGATCGGCGTCAGCGATGGCCCCCCCATGCTCAAGAGCGAGCAGGGCCGATTGACCAGCTACATCTATGTGGATGTGCGCGACCGCGATCTTACATCGGTGGTCGCCGACCTCCAGGAAGCCGTTGCCGCAGGCGTCAATCTCCCGGCCGGCGTCAGTCTGTCCTACGCGGGTCAGTTCGAATATCTCACCCGGGCGTACGAGCGGTTGCAGATTGTCGTACCCGCCACACTCGTGATTATCTTCCTGCTGCTCTATCTGATCTTCAGAAGATGGGACGAGGCAATGCTCATCATGGGCACACTGCCATTCGCCCTGTCAGGTGGCTACTGGCTACTTTACCTGATGGGCTACAACCAGTCTGTAGCCACTGCCGTCGGGTTCATTGCGCTGGCCGGTGTATCGGCAGAGTTCGGCGTGATCATGCTGATCTATCTCAAGGCAGCCCTCGAGAGACGAAGTGGCGATATGAGCGCCGAGGAAGTGGATCAGGCGATTCGCGAAGGGGCGCTCTTGCGTGTCCGACCCAAGGCGATGACCGTAGCGGTGATCCTTGCGGGTCTGTTCCCGATCTTGATCGGAACCGGAGCTGGCTCGGAGGTGATGAGCCGGATCGCGGCACCGATGATCGGCGGTATGATTACCGCGCCGCTCCTGTCCATGTTCGTACTTCCCGCCGCATATTTGCTGTTGCGGCGGCCCCGTCCGGAAAAACCGGTCAATCCCCAAGGAGAAGAAGAATGCGTACCACAACTTACCTGACTCTATTGGCTGCTCCACTGGCCCTTGCTGCCTGCGACAATGCCAGCGAAACAGCCGAGCCGTCCGAAACGATGATGTCCGAGGGCATGGCGGATGCCGACAGCATGCCTATGGGGGATGACATGGGGGCGATGGATCCCGCCGAAGCGGGTCAAGCGGGAAGCGGCGAAGGCTCGGTTACGGAAATCGACCAAGCCGAAGGCAAGGTCACGATCGACCACGGTCCGATCGCTGCGGTTGGCTGGCCAGCGATGACAATGGCCTTCTCCGCAGACGAGGCCACCATCGACAAGGTCGCAGTCGGCGATCGCGTCACCTTTGAATTTCGAACCACAGAAGGCGGCGGCGAACTGACCGCGATCTCCAAGCAGTAAT
>JAHJWA010000262.1 GCA_018828205.1 Alphaproteobacteria bacterium | reverse complement strand
CGGATCACCATCCCGCTGGTCAAGGACATGCCCGCGGTCGGCAAGACCCCCTCGATGCTCGAGGAGGATATCCGCCTCCAGCTCTCGCAATATATCGAGGATCCGCTGGTCTCGGTGATCGTCAACGAATTCGCGGGCACCTTCAGCCAGCAGGTCCGCATCGTCGGCGCCACCGAACAGCCCGCCTCGATCCCCTACCGCGCCAACATGACGGTGCTCGACGCGATGATCGCGGTCGGCGGGCTCAATGATTTCGCCGCCGGCAACCGCGCCAAGCTGATCCGCTTCGACAAGCAGGCCGGGCGCCAGGTCGAATATTCGCTGCGGCTGACCGATCTGCTGCGTCGCGGCGACAGCGAGGCCAATGTCATGCTGCGCGCCGGGGATGTCATCATCATCCCCGAGTCGGTCTTCTGAAGGCGCGCCTGCGATGAACGAGGTCTTCGAGGAACTGCGCGCGGCGCTCTATCAGGTCTGGAACCGGCGCTGGATCGCGCTGGGGGTGGCCTGGGGCGTCTGCGTGCTCGGCTGGCTGGTGGTGGCGCTGATCCCCAACAGCTACGAAAGCCGCGCGAAGATCTATGTCCAGGTCGACGATGCGCTCTCGCAGCAGCTCGAGATATCGGGCGACGGGGCCAAGCAATTGGTCCGCGTGCGCCAGACGCTGGCCAGCCCGACCAATCTCGAAAAGGTCGTCCGCGCCACCAAGCTGGGCGAGGACATCACCACCGATTCCGAGCTTCAGGGGGCGGTGACCAGCCTGATCGAAAACGTCATCGTCAAGGGCGAGCAGGAGAACCTGTTCGAAGTCAGCGCGACCATCGGCAAGAGCGATCTGAGCGACGCTGAAAACGCCGCGCTCTCTCAGGACGTGGTCGAGAAGCTGCTCGACATCTTCCGCGAGGAAAACATCTCGGGCAATCGCGGCGAGGTCGCCGATACGCTGGTGTTCCTCGATCGCCAGCTCGAGGAGCGCAAGCAGGAGCTCGAGGCGGCCGAACAGCGCCGGCTGGCTTTCGAGGCGCAATATCCCGAATTGATCGGCGGAACCGGCACGGTCTCGACCCGGCTGCAGACGCTGCGCACCGAAATGCGCGGCGTCGACGGCGATATCGCCGCGGCGCAAAGCGCGCTCGCCGCCATCAACGGCCAGATCGCCGGCACCCCGCGCAGCATCCAGATGCCCGGCTCGGGCGGCGGCGGCGCGCGCGGCGCGCTGATCCAGGCGCAGTCGCAGCTCGCCGCGATGCGTTCGCGCGGGCTCACCGACAGCCATCCCGATATCCAGTCGACCCAGCGCCAGATTGGACTGCTCGAACGCCAGGCGGCGAGTGAGGGCGATGGCGCCTATGGCCAGCCCAACCCGGCCTATACTTCGCTGATCTCGATCCGCGCCGAGCGGCAGGCCAATGTCCAGGCGCTGACCGCGCGCAAGGCTGCGCTGCAGGCGGATATGTCGGGGATGATCGCGTCGCAGGCGCAGGAGCCCGAGGTCGCAGCCGAAGCCAACCGCATCTCGCGCGACTACGAGGTGCTCAAGACCAAATATGACGAACTGCTGCGCGATCGCGAGGAAATGCGGCTGCGCGGCCAGGTCCAGACCGAGCGCAGCGCCTTCCAGTTCGATGTGGTCGAACGCCCGACGATCCCGCGCAAGCCCGCCGCGCCCAACCGGCCGCTGCTGCTGATCGGGGTGCTGTTCGTCGGGCTCGCGGCGGGCGCGGGCACGGCCTTCGTGCTGGGCCAGCTCAAATCCGCCTTCACCACCGCCGACCGGCTCGAGCGCGCGCTCGACCTGCCGGTGGTCGGCACGATCTCGCGGTCGATGACCAAGGCGCGCGAGGCGCATGCGCGCAAGCGTTTCAAACAGTTCGCCGCCGGTACCGGGGCGCTTGGCGGGGTGTGCATCCTGCTGCTCGCGGTCGAGTTCATCCAGGTCGGATCGGTGGCGTAAAAGGATTGTGAGCGTGAACAAGCCGATCAAGATCGTGCCCCCCGGCGACGGGAAGGACAAGGCGGACACCCCGCAGCCCGCCGACAAGGGCTCGCTGTTCGAGCGCGCCAGCGGCGCTTTCGGCTTCGACAATCTCGCGCCCGCCAGGGTTCCGGCCAAGCTGCCGCAGGGCAAGGCGGTCCGCATGCCCATTCCGGCGCGGCGCCCCGCCGCGCCCGACGATCTGCACGAGCCCGAACCCCGCCCCGAATCCCGCCCCGAATCCCACGCCGACGCGGTGCCCGCCGTCGCCGCGCGGGCGCAACCGCCGGTCGTCATCGATGCCGATGCCCGCCCGTCGCGCCAGCGCGAGCTCGGCGGCCGCAAGGTCGAGTTCACCGGCAAGCCGCACGCAATTTCCCGCGCGCATCTGCGCGATCAGGGGATGATCGACCCCGAGCTGGGGTCGGGCGGGCTGGTCGAGGAATTCCGCATCGTCAAACGCCAGGTGCTCGCGAGCGTCGAGGCCGATGGCACCGCGAAATCGCGCCGCGTGCTGATCTGCTCGCCGCATCCGGGCGAGGGCAAGACCTTCTGCGCCACCAATCTCGCGATCGCGCTGGCGGGCGAGCGGCAGTCGGAAGTGGTGCTGGTCGATGCCGATTTCGGCAAGCCGTCGATCATGGCGACCTTCGGTCTCGATCCGGCACCCGGATTGATGGACGCGCTGCGCGATCCCGCCATCAAGGTCGAGGATCTGGTGCTGGGCACCGACATCCCGGGCCTGTGGATCCTGCCCGCGGGCGAGCGCAGCGGCTCGGACGCCGAATATCTCGCCAGCGAGCGGACCTGGGAAGTGCTCAACCGCCTGACCCGCGGCGCGCACGACCGGATCGTGATCTTCGACAGCCCGCCCGCGCTCGCGGCCTCGCCCGCGGCCGAGCTCGCCAAGCATTGCGGCCAGGCGCTGCTGGTCGCGCGCGCCGATTCCACCGCGCGCGCCGCGCTCGAGGATGCGGTCGACCTGCTCTCGGGCTGCCCCGATATCCGGCTGCTGCTCAACGATGCCACCTTCAGCCCGAGCGGGCGCAAGTTCGGCAAATATTACGGCTATGGGGAGTCGGCATCATGAAGACCCGCTTCTTCGCCAGCCTGGCGGCGGGCTGCGCGCTGGTCGCGCCGCTGCCGCTGCTGGCGCAAAGCTATCAGGGGCAGGGCGCCGAGGCGGATTCCGGTTCGGCGGGCGAAGTGGGAGAGGACACCGCTCCCGCGGGGCGCCGGCTCTCGGTCCAGCCCTATATCGAAGCCTCGCAGATCTTCACCGCGCAGCTTTCGCCCTTCGACGACGTGCTGACCTACACCCAGCTCGCCGCCGGGGTCGACGCCGCCTACCTCGGGCGCAACAACGGCGCCTCGGTCTCGCTGCGCTACGAGCGCAATTTCGGCTATGGCGATGCCAGCGACAGCGACACGATCAGCGGGATCGCGCGCGGCTACACCACCATCGTGCCGCAGGTGCTGACCGTGGAAGCGGGCGCGCTGGCGAGCCGCACCACCGTTACCAGCGGCGGCTCCAACTTCCTGCCCGGCCAGAACAATCTCGACAATTCGGCGCAGACCTATTCCGCCTATGTCGGGCCGACGCTGGCGACCCGGATCGACCGCGTCGACGTGACCGGCAATTACCGGCTGGGCTACACCCGCGTGGATTCGCCCGATTTCGTGACCGCGGGCGGCAACGCCGCCGATGTCTTCGACGAGAGCGTCTCGCACAGCGCGCAGCTGCGCGCGGGCACCCAGCCGGGCGAATACCTCCCCGTCGGGATCGGCGTGGGCGGCGGCTATTTCCGCGAGGACGTCAACAATCTCGACCAGCGGGTGGTGGATTCCTACCTCCGCGGCGATGTCACCGTGCCGATCACCCCCACGCTCGCCGTGGTCGCGGGCGTCGGCTACGAGGACGTCGAAGTCTCCAGCCGCGATGCGCTGCGCGACGCGGCGGGCAATCCGGTGGTCGGCCCCGACGGCCGGCTGGTGACCGACGAGACCGGTCCGCGCCGGATCGCCTTCGAGGCCGACGGGCTGATCTGGGATGTCGGCGTGCTGTGGCGCCCGAGCCAGCGCACCGCGCTCTCGGCGGTCTATGGCCGCCGCTACGACAGCGACACCTATTACGGCAATTTCAGCTGGCAGCCGAGCCGCAACTCCAGCGTCGGGGTCAACGTCTACGACACGATCACCGGCTTCGGCGGGCGGCTCAACAATTCGCTCGCCGCGCTGCCGACCGATTTCGAGGTCGTCCGCGACCCGATCAGCGGCGCGATCGTCGGCTGCATCAATTCGGTCAGCGGCGCGAGCTGCCTCGACGGGCTGCTGGGTTCGGTGCGCTCCTCGGTGTTCCGCTCGCGCGGGGTCTCGGCCTATTATTCGCGCCAGGTCGGACGCAGCACCGCGGGAATTTCGGCGGGCTACGACCGGCGCACCTATCTCGGCGCCCCGGGCACCGTGCTCGAGGCCTCCGACGGTCTCTCGGACGAGAGCCTCTACATAGCCGGCACCGTCAGCGGCCCGCTGGGACGCGATGCAGGCTACACCGTCGCCACCTACGCCAGCCATATCGACAGCGGCTTCGAGGGTGTCGGCAATGCGCTCGCGCTCGGCAGTTCAGCCGCTTACAGCCGGAACTTCACCCGCAATCTCACGGGGCGGGTCGCGGTGGCGGTGAATTATCTCGACAGCGAAGTCTCTGCCGAGGACCTCAAGACCGCATCGGCCCTGGTGGGCCTGCGCTACGGCTTCTGATAGGAAGACCCGACCATGTATGAACAATATTACGGCTTCTCGGAGCGCCCCTTCCAGCTCACCCCGGACCCGGCCTATTTCTTCGAGAGCATCACCCACAAGAAGGCGTTGTCCTATCTCGGCTACGGGCTGAACCAGGGCGAGGGCTTCATCGTCATCACCGGCGAGGTCGGTTCGGGCAAGTCGACGCTGGTCGCGCATCTCAAGGAAAAGCTCGACGCCGACCGGATGAGCGTCGGCGAGGTCGTCACCAGCGCGCTCGACGGCGAGGAGATGATCCACGTCGCCGCGCGCAGCTTCGGTCTCGATGTCGAGGGCCGCGACAAGGCCGCCGCGCTCGCCGCGATCGAGCATTTCCTCCACGAGGAAGCGCGCAACGGCAAGCGCTGCCTGCTGATCGTCGATGAATCGCAGAACCTCTCGATCGGCGCGCTCGAAGAGCTGCGGATGCTGTCCAACTTCCAGCTCGGCGCGCATCCGCTGCTGCAGACGCTGCTGCTCGGCCAGCCCGAGTTCAAGCGGCTGCTCGCGGGCTCGCCCGAGCTCGAGCAATTGCGCCAGCGGGTGATCGCGGCGCATCATCTCGAACCGATGCAGCCGGGCGAGATCGAACCCTATGTCCGCCACAGGCTCGAACACGTCGGCTGGGACGGCAATCCCGAACTCGACCGCGGGATTTTCACCAAGCTTCACCGCGCCACCGGCGGTATCCCGCGCAAGATCAACCAGGTCATGACCCGGCTGCTGCTGCTCGGCGCGGTCGAGGAGCAGGCGGTGATCGAGTCCGACATGCTCCAGTCGGTGATCGAGGAGATGGAGGGCGACAGCGCCGCCGAGGACGTCACGGTCGACGACGCGGTCGCACCCGACCCCTCGCTTCCCGCCTCGCAGGCGATCGCCCAGGCGCGCCGCGCCGAGGCCGATCGCAAGGCGCCCGAACAGTCCAGAAGCGATGGCCTCGCCGAAGCGCAGATCGTCGCGATCGAACGCGCCTTTGCCGATCGCGATCGCGAGCTCGACCAGCTGCGCCGCGAAATCGGCGAGACCCGCGCCAGCTTTGCCGGCGAGACCGGGCAGGGCTCCGACGCCCTCGACGAGCGGCTCGCGCGGATCGAGGCGCGGCTCGACGAGCAGGAGCAGTCGCTTCGCCATGTGCTTGCCCAATTGATCGAATTCCTCGAAACCAGCGGGCAACGTCAAGCAGCCTGAGGGCGAGGCTGCCTGAGGCGCCGGAGAGGCACGGATTTGGAAGAGCGTTCGATCAGCGCTGCGGGCATCCTCAACGGCCTCTCGGTCGATGTCGAGGACTGGTTCCAGGTCGGTGCCTTCGAGACCACGATCGCGCGCTCCGACTGGGACGGCATTGCGCTGCGCGTGGGCGAAAACCTCCGCCGCGTGCTCGACCTGTTCGACGAGGTCGGGGTCAAGGCGACCTTCTTCACGCTGGGCTGGGTGGCCGAACGCGATCCGCAAGCGATCCGCGCCATCGTCGAGCGCGGGCACGAGCTCGCCAGCCATGGCTACGACCACACTAGGGTGTTCACCTTCGCGCCCGCAGACTTCGCCGCCGATCTGACAAAATCCCGCGCCATCCTCGAGGATGCGGGCGGGGCGGCGATCACCGGCTACCGTGCCCCGAGCTTCTCGATCGACCGGCGCACCCCCTGGGCGCATGAGGTGCTGGCCGAGCACGGCTACGCCTATTCCTCCAGCGTCGCGCCGATCCGCCACGACCACTACGGCTGGCGCGAGGCGCCGCGCTTCGCCTTCCGCCCGGTGGCGGACAGCGCGCTGGTCGAGATCCCGGTGACCACCGCGCAAGTGGGCGAGCGGCGGCTGGCGGCGGGCGGCGGCGGGTTCTTCCGCGTGCTGCCCTACGCCTTCTCGCGCTGGGCCATCGCCCGGGTCAACCGCTCCGACCGCCGCCCTGCGGTGTTCTATTTCCATCCCTGGGAGGTCGATCCCGGCCAGCCGCGCGTCGCCGAGGCGCCGCTGCGCTCGAAGCTGCGCCATTACACCAACCTCGCAGGCATGGCCCACAAGCTGCGGCGGCTGGCGGGCGATTTCCACTGGGGCCGGATGGACGAGCTTGCCCGGCTCGAGGCGCAGCGCTGCGTCGAGTTTGTCCGGTGAATGCGCCGCTGCAGCACGGCAGCAGCAGTGTAAGGCTTGCCGATCTGCGCGATCCGGCTGCGGTCGCGCGGATCGAGGGTTTTGTCGCCGAGCAGGTCGGCTCGGTGTTTCACCGGCCCGCCTGGCTGGCGGCGATCGAGCGCGGCACCGGTCAGAAGGCGCTGGGACTGGTCGCCGAGCGCGCCGGGCAGCTGACCGGCTGGCTCCCGCTGAGCGATGTCCACTCGCCCTTTTTCGGGCGCGCGCTGGTGTCGAGCGGGTTCGGGGTCGGCGGTGGCCCGCTGGCGATGAGCGAGGCTGACAGCGTGGCGCTGTGTCGCTCGGCTGAAGAACTCGCGCTGCGACGGTCGGCGGGT
>JAHJWA010000261.1 GCA_018828205.1 Alphaproteobacteria bacterium | reverse complement strand
GCCACCGCCGGATCCGCTGTCGCCCGCTTCGAAGCGCCAGCTTTCCATCGTCGCGCCGCCGGTCAGCCGCGCGAGTCGCTCGGGCGGCGGCAGGCCGACGCGCGCCAGCGCCCGCGCCAGCCCGGCGCGCAAAGCTTCCATGTCCCTTATCTCTCCCATTGCCCGCACTGTCGCACCGGCGCGGGTTTCGCTCAACCCCCGGAGCAAAGCGCGGCGCAGCGCATTGTCAGGGCAAGCACGGTCGCCCCTCATCAACCCTTCCCGATAACCTTCCCCCCAACCATGCAAGGAGATGCATATGAAACTGCCACACAAGGCCCATGTCGCCCTGGTCGATGGAACGACCTTCACCGTGATGCGCAACAATGGCACCCCGTTCGAACCCAAGCTCGAAGGCGCGACCAAGCCCGACCTGTCCGCCACCAATTTCAGCGCCGGGGTGCGGCATCAGGACAATGGCGGCCGCGACAAGGGTACGAGCACGCAGCTCGACGAACTGGCGCATGCGGCGGCCGCGACCGAATGGATCAACGCCAAGGCGATCGCGGGCGAGATCGACGATGTGCTGATCATCGCGGACCCCAAATCGCTGGGCGAAATGCGTCGCCATTATCACACCGAGCTCAAGCAGCGGCTGGTCGGCGAGATCGACAAAACGCTGACCGGTGAGCCCACCGATCGCATCGAACAGGCGATCTCCGCCGCCTGATCCTCACTCGATTCCAAGACGGATTGGAACCCGCCGGTTGCGCAAGCAGCGGCGGGTTCCCGCACGCGCGATCTCCTGTCGCTTTCGCGACACTTCTCGTCGCAATTCAGCTTGTTGTGCGATCGTAGGCCGCGTTAAGCATCTGCCAACCTAAGACATGATAGGCAGGTCGCATGCGGATCAAAAAATTAGCTACGACCATCGGAGCCGCGTTGCTGGGTATGGCAGCGCCGGCGCTCGCCAGCAGCGGTTCGGCGGATGCCAACCCGCTCGAGGCGACCTTCGACGCGACGCTGGGGACGCAGGTTCGCCCGCTCCCGAGCTATCAGGCGGTCTATGAAACCGGCTTCGAGCGACGGATCGCCGAGCTTGCCGACGGCAGCAAAGGGCGCATCGGCGTCGCGGCGATCGACCTGACCACCGGTCAGGAAATCGCCGTGCTGGGCGACCAGCGCTTCCCGCTCGCCAGCACCAGCAAGATCGCCGTCGCCGCCACCTTCCTCGAAGGCGTCGAACAGGGGCGCTGGAGCCTGACCAGCGAGTTCCCGCTGCTGTGGGCGCGCAAATCGGCGCGTTTCTCCTCGGCCGTCGCGCCGGTGAGCGAGGGCAAGCATATGAAGGCGATCGATCTGATCGAGATCATGATCACCCGCTCGAGCAACCCCGCCACCGATGCGCTGCTGCGCGTGGTCGGCGGGCCCGATGCGGTCAACGCCTGGATGCACCGCAACGGCATGACCGAATTCAGCATCGATCGCGACATCGCCACGCTGGTGCGCGACGACGGCGAGTTCGACCCTGTCCACCATATCGATCGCCGCGACAGCGCGACCCCGGGCGAAATGGTCGAACTGCTGACCGGATTGTACCAGGGCAAGTTCCTTTCGGCCGAGAGCCGCCGTGTCATCCTGGGCGCGATGAGCCGGACCCGCACCGGCACCCGCCGCATCCCGGCGATGATGCCCGCCAGCGTGCGCGTGAGCCACAAGACCGGGTCGCTCAACAACACCTCGAGCGATGTCGGCTTTCTCGAAATGCCCGACGGGCGCACCGTGGCGCTGGCGATCTATGTCACCGGCCAGGGCTCGCGTCCCGCGCGCGAGGCCAAGATCGCGGCCATCGCCCGCGCGATCCACGATGGCTACGATGCCCGCGCCCAAGTCTGGACCAACGCGCAATACGGCGGCCGATAGGTCCGTCCCGGCCCTCTCGCGGGGGCCAGCATACCGACAAACGAAAAGGGCGGCACCTCGCGGTGCCGCCCTTCGTTTCAATCCACGGAAGGGATCGAATTAGTCGACCTGAGCTTCGGTGACGGTTTCGTCCTGAAGTTCGGCTTCGGCTTCGGCCGCAGCGGCGTCGGCTTCGGCGGTCACGTCGGCAACGCCGGCTTCCATTTCGGTGCCCATCGCGTCGGCTTCGGCGCCCATGGCGTCCATGTTGGTTTCGGTGTCAGCCACGGCGCTTTCGGTGGTGACTTCGGCGCTGTCTTCGGTGGCTTCCGAACAAGCGGCGAGGGTCAGAGCGGCGGCCGAAGCGGCGGCGACGAGAGCGATCTTACGCATAGATGAATTCCTTGATCAGAGAGTTCTGAGCGGACCCTTCTGGGTGCCGCGCGAGACCGCAATGCGACCTCACGAGCTCCAAATAATGGCGAGAATGTGGCGGCGCAAGCGAATTCGACACATTGCGGCCCTATTTGGCCGTTGGCCTACACTTTCGTAATGTTCCGCCCGCTCAAACCGCTCCCCAATCGCGTGACCCACTGCTAGGCCCGGCGAATGTCAGCAAAGCAGCACCTCTATCTGGTCGACGGATCGGCCTATATCTTCCGGGCCTACCACCGCCTCCCCCCGCTCACCAACCCCGAGGGGACCCCGGTGGGCGCGGTCTATGGCTATACCACCATGCTGTGGAAGCTGGCGCAGGATCTCGACGAGGCAGAGGGACCCACGCATCTGGCGGTGATCCTCGACAAGGACAGCAAGTCGTTCCGCAACGACATCTACCCCGCCTACAAGGCCAACCGGCCCGAACCCCCCGAGGATCTGCGCCCGCAATTCCCGCTGATCCGCGACGCCACCCGCGCCTTCAGCCTGCCCTGCATCGAGGAGCAGGGGCTCGAGGCGGACGATCTGATCGCCACCTACGCCCGCGTCGCGCAGGCGCAGGGCTGGGATGTCACCATCGTCTCCTCGGACAAGGATCTGATGCAGCTGGTGGGCGAGCGCGACGGCGCCAAGATCGACATGCTCGATACGATGAAGAGCCAGCGGATCTATATCGAGGAGGTCGAGGCCAAGTTCGGGGTCGCGCCCGAACTGGTCGGCGACGTGCTCGCGCTGATGGGCGATTCGGTGGACAACATCCCCGGCATCTACGGGGTCGGTCCCAAGACCGCGAGCAAGCTCATCGCTGAACACGGCTCGCTCGCCGCCGCGCTCGATTCGGCTGAAGGGATGAAGACCTCCAAGCTCAAGGAGCGGCTGATCGAGCACCGCGGCGATGCCGAGATGAGCCGCGTGCTGGTGACGCTGAGGGAGGATTGCGACCTTCCCCAGCCGCTCGACGAATTCAAGCTCGACGGCGTGCCTCCCGAGCCGCTGGCCGCCTTCCTCGAGAAGCACGGTTTCACCAGCCTGCTGCGGCGGCTGGGTGCGGGCAGCGGCAGCCCCGACCGGCCCAACAATCTCGACCGCGAGAAGGCGCAGACGCTTGGCGCACAGGCCGGTGTCGACGGCGGAGGCAACCGCCAGCCCCCCCTCGAACTCCCCGAACTCGACCGCGCGGCCTATGCGACCGTGACCACAAGCGCCCAGCTCGAGGAATGGATCCACCGCGCCTTTGCCGCGCGGACAATCGCGGTCGACACCGAGACCAGCAGCCTCGACGCGATCCAGGCCGATCTGGTCGGCGTCAGCCTCGCGCTGGGCCCCAACGACGCCTGCTACATCCCGCTGGGCCATGGCGGCAGCGACATGTTCGCCGAGCGGCCCGAGCAGATCGACCGCGCCGAGGCGCTCGCCGCGCTCAAGCCGCTGCTCGAGAGCGAGGCGGTGCTCAAGGTCTTCCAGAACGCCAAATACGATCTCAACGTGCTGGCGAAACACGCTATCGCGGTCGCGCCGATCGACGACACCATGATCGTCAGCTTCGCGCTCGACGCGGGCCGCTCCGAACAGGGGATCGGCGGCGGGCACGGCATGGACGAGCTGGCCGAGCGCCATCTCGGGCACAAATGCCTGACCTTCAAGGAACTGTGCGGCACCGGCAAGAAGGCGATCCCCTTCGGCGAGGTCCCGCTCGACAAGGCGACGCAATACGCCGCCGAGGATGCCGACGTCACCTGGCGGCTGCACAGCCTGCTCAAGCCGCGGCTCGCGGTCGAGGGAGGAACGCGGATCTACGAGCGGGTCGACCGCCCGCTGATCCCGGTGGTCGCCCGGATGGAGCGGCGCGGCATCAAGGTCGACCGCGCCCAATTGTCCCGGTTGTCCGACGAGTTCGCCGGCGAGACCGCGCGGCTCGAGGGCGAGGTCCACCAGCTGGCGGGGCGCGAATTCGCGGTCGGAAGCCCCAAGCAGCTGGGCGATGTGCTGTTCGAGGAGCTGGGCCATCGCGGCGGCCGTAAGGGCAAGAGCGGGCAATATTCGACCGACCAGGCCGTGCTCGAGCGGCTCTCCGCCGAGGGCGCCCCGATCGCCGCCAAGGTGCTCGAATGGCGCCAGCTCGCCAAGCTCAAATCGACCTACACCGACGCGCTGCAGCAGGCGATCAACCCCGAGACCGGCCGGGTCCACACCAGCTACAGCCTCGTCGGCGCGCAGACCGGGCGCTTGTCCTCGACCGATCCCAACCTCCAGAACATCCCGATCCGCACCGCGATCGGGCGCCAGATTCGCGAGGCCTTCGTGCCCGAGGACGGGCATGTCCTGCTCGCCGCCGACTATTCGCAGATCGAACTGCGGCTGGCCGCGCATATGGCTGATGTCGGCGCGCTCAAGGAGGCCTTCGCCGCGGGCGAGGACATCCACAACCGCACCGCGCTGGAGATGTTCGGCAGCGTCGACCGCGAGACCCGCGCGCGCGCCAAGACGATCAATTTCGCCATCCTCTACGGCATCTCGCGCTGGGGGCTCGCGGGCCGTCTCGGGGTCGAGCCCGATGAGGCGCAGGCGATGATCGACACCTATTTCCAGCGCTTCCCGGGTATCCAGCGCTACATCCTGGAAACGCTCGAGCAGGTGCGCGGCTGCGGCTATTCGCAGACGCTGTTCGGGCGCAAGACCTGGTTCCCGCGGATCAACGCCAAGAACCAGGCCGAACGCCAGGGCAGCGAGCGCGCGGCGATCAACGCCCCGATCCAGGGGACCAGCGCCGATATCATCAAGCGCGCGATGGTCCGGATGGACCCGGCGCTGGAGGCGGCGGGCCTGGGCAGGGTCCGGATGCTGCTGCAAGTCCATGACGAGCTGGTGTTCGAAGTCCCCGAGGGCGACGTCGAAGCCGCGTCGCCGGTGATCGAACGAGTGATGGCCGAAGCCGCGCTACCCTTGGTCGAACTTTCCGTCCCGCTGGGCATCGATATCGGCAGCGGCATGAGCTGGGATGCCGCGCATTGAACCGCTATATCGCCTTTGCCCGCCAGGATCGCACCTTCCGCTGGGCCAATGTCGCGCTGCTCGCGATCACCGCTGCGGCGATGTTCGGGCTCATCTTCTCGGTCTACCAGACCGTCGAGAGCGAGCGCGAGGAACGCGAGCAGGTGCGGATGACCAACGAGGTGCTGACC
Organism: Alphaproteobacteria bacterium; assembly: GCA_018828205.1. Lineage (GTDB taxonomy): Bacteria > Pseudomonadota > Alphaproteobacteria > Sphingomonadales > Sphingomonadaceae > Qipengyuania. The sequence continues at coordinate 10,393 of JAHJWA010000261.1, read as the reverse complement.
GACCTGCGCAGCGTGAGCCAGGCGGTGCTCAACGCCGAGACCGGCCAGCGCGGCTATCTGATCACGCTCGATCGCCGCTATCTGGAATCCTATCTCGCGGGGCGCGAGCAGATCGACCCTGCGCTCAGCGGCCTGGGAAGCTCGCTGGCGGTGGGCGCAACCCCGCGGCAGCAGGAATTGTTCGACCGGATCGAGACGCTGGCCGCGGCCAAGTTCGCCGAACTCGATTCCTCGGTGCGGCTGCTCGACAACGGCCAGCTGATCGAGGCGCGCGCTGCGGTGCTTTCGGACGAGGGTCACGAGACCATGGCGCGGCTGCGGCGGGCGATCGCCGAGATGGAACGGATCGAACTGGAGCTGCTCGCCCGCGCCACCGCGGAAACCGCGCGCGCCGAGGCACGCGTCCTGCCGCTGCTCGGCGGACTGGTGCTGCTGCTGATCCTCGCCATGGCCTCCACCGCGCGGCTGGTGGCCCGCACCGCGCGCGCCGAGGCGGAGGCGGCGCAGGCGATGATGCTGGGCGAGGCGCGCGACCGCGCCGACCTGCTGGCACGCGAGCTCAACCACCGGGTCAAGAACCTGTTCGCGGTGGTGCTGGCGATCGTCCAGCTGAGCGCGCGGGACAAGCCCGAGGCCAAGCCGGTGACCGATTCGATCGCCGAGCGCATCCGCGCGCTGCTGACCGCGCACGAGGTCTCGCAAGGCGAGCTCGACCGCCCGGTCGCCTCGCTGCGGGCGCTGGTCGAGACCAGCATCGCGCCCTATCGTTCCACACGGTTGCAGGCCACGATCGAAGGCGACGAGATCCTGCTCCCTGCCGCCCAGGTCACCCCGCTGGGGCTGGTGTTGCACGAACTGACCACCAATGCGGTCAAATACGGCGCCTGGTCGCAGGGCGGCACGATCGAGGTGCGCTGGGATCGTCAGGGTAACGAGATCCGGATGGTCTGGCGCGAACGCGGCGTCGTGGTCGAGCAGCAACCCGAGCGGCGCGGCTTCGGCAGCATGCTGATGATCAGCGCCGCCCGGCAGTTCGGCGGAACGCTCGAGCGCGACTTCCACGGCGACGGGCTGGAGGTCGTGATCACGCTGCCGGTCAAGGACTGAGCGGATGGCGTCGGTTGTCTTCGCGCGCATGGGCCGTTAGGCCGCGCCATGTTCGAACGCTACGATCCGCGCAATTGGGATTTCTCCTGGGACTCGGTGATCCACGCCGCGCTGGCGATCGGCGCGCCGGTGCTGATCGCGCTGATCCTCCACGCGATATTGTTCACGGTTCTGCGCCGCATCGCGCGCATGTCGAGCACCTGGCTGGACGATGTCATCCTCGATACGGTGCGCCGCCCGATGCGCTGGGCGATGGCCGGCTGGGCGATCTCGATCGCCGCCCATGGCGACACTCTGCTCGGCGACGGCTGGGAAAGGGCGATGAGCTACATCGCCCCCGCGCTGATGGGCTGGGTGCTCTTCGCGCTGGTCAAGGGCGTCGCCGCCGGGCTCGAACGCCAGGCCGAGGACGCCGAGGACCCGGTCGCGATGCGCACCCGGCGCACGCGCATCTCGATCCTCAGCCGTACCTTCGGCTTTGCGATCATCCTGATCACCATCTCGCTGATCATGCTCAATATTCCCGGCGTGCGCGATATCGGCGTGACGCTGATGGCATCCGCGGGTCTGGCCGCGCTGGCGGTCGGCGCGGCAGCGCAGCCGGCGCTCAAATCGCTGATCGCGGGTCTGCAGATGGCGCTCACCCAACCGCTGCGGCTGGGCGATCTGGTCAAGGTCGACGGCGAGGTCGGGCGGGTGGAGGAAATCCGCATGAGCTTCGTCACCGTGCGCAGCTGGGACGAGCGGGTGCTGGTGGTTCCGACCGCGCGGTTCCTCGACGAGAGTTTCGAGAACTGGTCGCGGGTCAGCGAGCGGCTGACCGGCCCGGTCTATCTGCACCTCGATCCGGCCACCGCGGTCCAGCCGATCCGCGAGGAATTCGAGCGCTTCGTCGGGGCGCACGCATTGTTCGACGGGCGCAATCTGGCGCTGCTGATGACCGAGGCGCACCCGGAAAGCATCGAACTGCGGCTGTCGATGAGCTCGGCCACCATCGGCGATCTGTGGACGCTGCGCTGCGAGACCCGCGAGCACATGATCGGCTGGCTGCAGCGGAACATGCCCGATGCGCTGATCCGCCACCGGCTCGAGGTCCAGGCGGCGAACGCGCGCACCGACGGCTAGCGTTTGGTGCGGAGGCGGGACCGGGGCCCCGCCCTGCACCCCGTCACTCGTGCTTGGCGGCGCGGGTCGAGGACACCATGCCTTCGTGGATGAAGCCGATGGGGATGCCCTCGGCGGCGCGCTTCTTGAGCTCGCCCTGCATCTTCTTGTATTCCTGCTCCATCTGCACCGTGACCGTGGCGCGCGAATCGCCCAGCGCTTCCTCGAAGTCGATTGCCGAGACCTGCGTCACATCGTTGCCGAGGCGGCGCAGCGCGTTGAGCCCGGCGCGGCGGACCACGTCTTCCAGATCCGCGCCGGTGAAGCGCTCGGTCTTGCCGGCGATCGCCTCCAGTTCGACATCCTCTGCCATCGGCATGTCGTGGGTGTGGATCTTGAGGATATGCTCGCGCCCCTCCTTGTCGGGGGTGCCGACATAGACGAGCTCGTCGAAGCGGCCCGGGCGCAGCAGCGCCGGGTCCACCAGAGTCGGGCGATTGGTCGCGCCGATCACCACCACCGACTGCAGTTCCTCGAGACCGTCCATCTCGGCGAGAATGGTGTTGACCACCCTTCCGGTGACCTGCGGCTCGTTGCCGCCGCTGCCGCGTGCCGGGACCAGGCTGTCGATCTCGTCGATAAAGATGACGCAGGGTGCCACCGCGCGCGCGCGGCGGAACATCCGCGCGATCTGCTGCTCGCTCTCGCCATACCATTTGGAGAGCAGGTCGCTCGACTTCATCGAGATGAAATTGGCCTCCGCCTCCTTGGCGACCGCCTTGGCGAGCAGCGTCTTGCCGGTGCCGGGCGGGCCGTAGAGCAGGAAGCCCTTGGCCGGACGGATCCCGAGACGATGGAACGCCGCGGGGTTCTTCATCGGCAGCTCGATGCCTTCCTTGAGCTTGTCGATCGCGCTGGAAACGCCGCCGATGTCGCTCCATTCGACATTGGGCACCTGGACCATGACCTCGCGCATGGCGCTGGGCTGGACCCGCTTGAGCGCCGAGATGAAATCCTCGCGGCTGACGTAGAGATCGTCGAGCACTTCTGGCGGCACGGTGCGTTCGTCGAGATCGAGCCGGGGCATGATCCGGCGCACCGCATCGATCGCCGCCTCACGCGCCAAGGCGGCGAGATCGGCACCGACGAAACCATGCGTGGTGCGCGCCAGCTCCATCAGATCGACCTTGTCGCCGAGCGGCATGCCGCGAGTGTGGATGCCGATGATCTCGCGGCGGCCGTTCTCGTCGGGGACCCCGATCACGATCTCGCGGTCGAAGCGACCCGGCCGCCGCAGCGCCTCGTCGATCGCATCGGGCCGGTTGGTCGCGGCGATCACCACCACATTGGTTCGCGCTTCGAGCCCGTCCATCAGCGTTAGCAGTTGCGCGACAAGACGCTTCTCGGCCTCGCCTGGCACGCGGTCGCGCTTGGGCGCGATCGAATCGATCTCGTCGATGAAAATGATCGCGGGCGCGTTGCGGCTGGCATCCTCGAACACCTCGCGGAGCCGCTTCTCGCTCTCGCCATAACCCGAGCCCATGATCTCGGGGCCGTTGATGATCGAGAAATAGGCGTCGCTCTCGTTCGCCACCGCCTGCGCCAGCCTTGTCTTGCCGGTGCCGGGCGGACCATGGAGCAGCACCCCCTTGGGCGGATCGACGCCGAGGCGGGTGAACAGTTCGGGGTAGCGCAGCGGCAGTTCGACCATCTCGCGCAATTGCTTGATGGTGTCCTCCATCCCGCCGACATCGTCGTAATTCACCGTCGCGCGGCCGCCGGCGGGTTCCTCGAACTCGGCGCGCAGCTCGACCTCGGTGTTCTCGTCGATATGGACGATGCCTTTCGGCGCGGTCGAGACCACGGTCAGGCGGATCTGGGTCAGCGCATAGGCGGGCGCGTTGAACATCCGGCGCACTTCGGGGGGCATGTTCTGGACCGGCTGCTGTCCGGTGGTGGCGACGAGATCGCCCGCGACCAGCGGCTTCTGGAAGAAATTGCGCTTGAGCGCCTGGGTCGGGCCCTGGAGCCGCATCTCGCGGCTGGCGGGCGCGAACACCACCCGCGTGGCGGGGCGCGATTCGGCAACCGCGATATGGACATGCTCGCCCGAGCCGACCTCGGCATTGCCGCGCTGGAGCCCGTCGAGCCGGACCACGGCCAGCGCCTGATCCTCGTCATAGGCGGGCATGGCGAGCGCCGCGGTGACCCGCTTGCCGGTGATCTGGACGACATCGCCCTCGGTGATACCCAGCGACTGGAAAGCCGTGCGCGGGAGCCGGGCGATGCCTTGCCCGCTCTCCTCCTGCCGCGCCGCCGCAACCTGGAGCCGGACGGTCTTTTCGTCGATCGCTGCTTCCGTTTCTGCCATGCCGGGTCCCGTCCTTTGCGTTCTGTGGAGAAAGCGCAGATTGGGTGCGCCGTCCATAGATGCAACCGAGGGCGAGGCCGATGGGGTCCGAAAAGCCTGCCAATCGGGAAAGGCGCACGCGGATTTCGGACAGAAAAAAGCCCGGCTGGATAAACCGGCCGGGCTTGGAAGTCTTGGGAGAGGATGCCTAAAAGGCAGGGAGACATATGCGGTTGCAGCAATTTTTGTGCAAGTGCGAAAAGAACATCGATGGTTGCATGAAGCGCAACACTGCATTGCATTTCGCGCTGAATTCGCCCCCGTGACAGCGTCTGCGCGCCTCGCTAAGCGATGGCCATGAACAAGCTCTATCCCGATGCCGCCGCCGCCCTCGACGGGCTGCTCAAGGACGACCTGCTGATCGCCAGCGGAGGCTTCGGCCTGTGCGGACTGCCCGAACGGCTGCTCGACGCGATTCGCGACAGCGGGGTGAAGAACCTAACTTTCGCGAGCAACAACGCCGGGATCGACAACGAGGGCATCGGCAAGCTGCTGCGTACGCGGCAGGTCGGGAAGATGATCTCCTCCTATGTCGGTGAGAACAAGGAGTTCGAGCGGCAGTTTCTCGCCGGCGAGCTCGAGGTTGAATTCTGCCCACAGGGCACTTTGGCCGAGCGGATGCGCGCCGGCGGCGCCGGCATTCCGGGCTTCTACACCAAGACCGGCGTCGGCACCCAGGTCGCCGAGGGCAAGGAGGTAAAGTCCTTTGGCGGAGAGGACTACATCCTCGAGCACGGCATTTTCGCGGACCTCGCGATCGTCAAGGCGTGGAAGGCCGACGAGACCGGCAATGTCGTGTTCCGCAAGACCGCGCGCAATTTCAACGCGCCCGCGGCGACCTGCGGCAAGGTCTGCGTGGTCGAGGTCGAGGAAATCGTGCCCACGGGCAGCCTCGATCCCGACTGCATCCATCTGCCCGGCGTCTACGTCAACCGGATGATCCTGGGCGCGCCCTACGACAAGAAGATCGAATTCCGCACCGTGCGGGAGCGCGCCGCGACGTGAACCCACGGCGGAGCCTGCTTGCGCTCGGTGCGCTGGGCTCGGCCATTGCGCTCTCGGGCTGCGTCGCGGCGGTGATCCCGCTTGCCGCAGGGATGCTGATGGCGACCTCCTCGAGACTCGATGGCGGCAAGGCCACCGGCAGCCCCGCGGTGGCCGGTCTCGCCCCTCCTGCGGCTGCCGTCGCTGCCGTCGAGCCTGCCGAGGCGACCCTGCTCGCGCCAGCGGCGCTCGCGCCGGGTGTTCTGCCCGATCCGACCGCCCGACTGGCAGGCGATGGTGTGGGCATCAGTCGCGGCGCGCTCCCTGCGCCCGCGCTCGGCGGAGACCGCATCGTCGAGGGTTTCCGCGCCCATGCGCTCGACCAGGCGCAGCGCAATCCGCGGCTCACTCCGCGCGACAGCGCGTTGCTCGCCGAGCCGGGCCTGCTCCGGCCCGAGCGGATGGATTGCCGCGACAGGCCGCCCGCGGTGATCGTCGATCTCGATCCCGGCAAGGAAAGCTTCGACCCGCTGGCTCCGGTCGCAGGCAACCCGAGCCTTGCCGCAGCGCTGGCCGAACTGCGCGAGCGGGAGGTGACGGTGTTCTGGACCTCGCACCTTGGCGAAGGCTTCGCTGAGTCCTTGCGCAGCGTGCTGGCCGATACCGGGCTCGACCCGCAGGGACAGGACCGGCTGCTGCTGCTGCGCACGCTCGACCAGCGCAAGCACACGCGGCGCACCGAAATCGCGCAGACGCATTGCGTGGTCGCGATGCTGGGCGACGAACGCGCCGATTTCGACGAATTGTTTCACTACCTCAAGCAGCCCGAGACCGCGCTGCGGCTCGACGCGATGCTGGGCAGCGGCTGGTTTCTCGCCGACCCCTTGCCCGCGCAAATTATTGGAGACGAATGATGGCAGACCAGACCGCGGGCTGGGACCGCAACCAGATGGCCGCGCGCGCCGCGCAGGAGCTCGAGGACGGCTATTACGTCAATCTCGGCATCGGCATCCCGACGCTGGTCGCCAATCATATCCCCGAGGGCATGCATGTCACGCTGCAGAGCGAGAACGGCATGCTCGGCATCGGCCCCTTCCCCTATGAGGGCGAGGAGGATCCCGATCTGATCAACGCCGGCAAGCAGACCATCAGCGAACTCCCGCATTCGGCCTATTTCGACAGCGCCACCAGCTTCGGGATGATCCGCGGCGGGCATATCGATCTCACCGTGCTGGGCGCGATGGAAGTGGCCGAGAACGGCGACATCGCCAACTGGATGATCCCGGGCAAGATGATCAAGGGCATGGGCGGCGCGATGGATCTGGTCGCCGGGGTCAAGAAGATCATCGTGGTGATGGACCACACCGCCAAGGACGGCAGCCCCAAGTTCATCCCCGCCTGCACGCTGCCGCTGACCGGAACCAACGTGGTCGACATGGTGGTGACCAATCTCGCGGTGTTCCGCCGCCCCGACCATTCCAGCCCTTTCAGGCTGGTCGAGCTGGCGCCGGGCGTCAGCGCCGAAGAGGTCGCGCAGAAGACGACCGCGACATACGAGCTTGCGCTGGGCTGACCGTCAATGGCCGACTGGCTCGACAATCCGCGCAATGACAACAGCCCGCTCGCAGGGCTGAAGGTGCTCGAGCTGGCACGGGTGCTGGCCGGCCCATGGGCGGGCCAGATTCTCGCCGACCTCGGCGCCGATGTGATCAAGGTCGAAAGCCCCGAAGGCGACAACACGCGTATCTGGGGTCCACCCTGGGTCGAACACGGCGGCGAAACGACCTCCGCCTATTACCACGCCTGCAACCGCGGCAAACGCGGCGTTACCGCCGATTTCGGGAACGACAGCGATCTCGCGCGCGTCGCCGGACTGGCCGCGAGTGCGGACGTCGTGCTGGAGAATTTCAAGCCCGGCGGCCTGGCCAAGTTCGGCCTCGATTACCCGACGCTGGCGCAAGAGAACCCCGCGATAATCTATTGCTCGATCACCGGCTTCGGGCAGGACGGCCCGCGGCGCGACGAGCCCGGCTACGACTTCGTGATCCAGGCGATGAGTGGATTTATGGCGCTGACCGGAGAGCCGGGGGGCGATCCGATGAAGATGGGTGTTTCGATCAGCGACCTGTCGTGCGGATTGTGGGCCGCCAACGCCGTGCAGGCAGCGCTGCTGATGCGGCATCGCACCGGCGCGGGTCAGTGGATCGATATGAGCCTGCTCGATTGTTCGGTCGGCCTGCTCGCCAACCAGGCGATGAGCTACCTGGCGACCGGAGAGAACCCGCCCCGCATGGGCAATGCCCACGCGCAGGTCAGCGCCTATGGGGTGTTCCCGACGAAGGATGGTCCGGTGGTACTGGCCCCCGCGAACGATGCACTGTTTCGCAAGCTGCTGACCGTCATCGGGCGCCACGACCTGCTCGAAGATCCTCGCTTCGGCACCAATGCAGGGCGTGTCGAACACCGCGCCGAATGCGATGGACTGATCGGCGAAGCTACAGCGAAATGGTCTCGCGACGCGCTCCTCGCCGCCTGCGCAAAAGCCGGCGTTCCCGCTGGTCCGATCAACGCCATCGACGAGGTCTTCGCAGATCCGCAGGTGGTATCGAGAGGCATGAGGATCGCCCCCGAAGGGATGCAGGGCGTGCGCAGCCCGTTCACTTTCTCCGACGCCGAGCTCGCGCTCGACCGGCCCAGCCCGCGCCACGGCGAGCACCGGAGCGACTGATCGCCCCGAGCGGCCGGGGTCAGCGGTTCAAGCTTCGAGCGCCGCCTTCAGCCCCGCGACCAGATCGGTCCGCTCCCAGGGAAACAGATCGCCCTCGGGGGTGCGCCCGAAATGGCCATAGGCCGCGCTGTGGCGGTAGATCGGCTTGTTGAGCCCCAGATGTGTGCGAATGCCGCGCGGGGTCAGACCGCCCAGCGTCTCGAGCGAACGGATCGCATCCTCGAGCGCGGGCTCGTCCACCGTGCCGGTGCCGTGGGTGTCGACATAGAGCGACAGCGGCTGCGACACACCGATGGCGTAGGACAATTGGATCGTGCAGCGCGTGGCAAGCCCCGCGGCGACGATGTTCTTGGCCAGATAGCGGGTGATGTAGGCGGCCGAGCGGTCGACCTTGGTCGGATCCTTGCCGCTGAAGGCCCCGCCGCCATGCGGCGCGGCGCCGCCATAGGTGTCGACGATGATCTTGCGGCCCGTGAGCCCGGCGTCGCCATCGGGGCCGCCGATCTCGAAGGCGCCGGTGGGGTTGATGTGCCAGACGGTCTCGTCGCTCAGCCAGCCCTGGGGCAGGATCTCGGCGACGACGCGCTTCACATAGGCCTTGAGCTCGGCTTCCTTCTCGCCCTCGTGATAGCCCGGCGCGTGCTGGGTCGAGACCACCACCGCAGTGCAGGCGACGGGCTTGCCGTCGCGGTAGAGCAGCGTCAGCTGGCTCTTGGAATCGGGTTCGAGGAAGGCGGCCTCGCCGCTTTTGCGATCGCGCGCGAGGCGGTGGAGGATCTTGTGGCTGTAATCGAGCGGCGCGGGCATCAGATCGGGGGTCTCGTCGCAGGCGAAGCCGAACATGATCCCCTGGTCGCCCGCGCCCTCGTCCTTGTTGCCGCTGGCATCGACGCCCTGCGCGATCTCGCTCGACTGGCCGTGGAGGCGGTTCTCGAGCACCAGCGTCTCCCAGTGGAAGCCGTCCTGGACATAGCCGATCTCGCGCACCGTGTTGCGCACCGCCCGCTCGATTTCCTCGCGCGCGCCCGCGACCCACTCGCCGTTCTCGAACACGCCGCGGCAGCGGATCTCGCCCGCCAGCACCACGCGCTGGGTCGTGGTCAGCGTCTCGCAGGCGATCCGCGCCTCGGAATCCTTGGACAGCAGCAGATCGACGATGGCGTCGGAAATCTGGTCGGAAACCTTGTCGGGATGGCCTTCCGAGACGCTCTCGGAGGTGAAGAGATGTTCGCTGCGCATGGGAATTCTCGATATAAGGAAAGCTTTATGTCCGGCTTTCTACCTAGCCCCGCCGCCGCCGCGTCGCAACCAGCCAGATCAGGAAAAAGCCCAGCGCCCAGAATGCGGTCAGCCAGTGTCCGGCGCGCGCGAACAGGGTCGGCGCTTTCGCCAGCGGAACCTGGCCGTCGATCCGGTCGGCGCGCTCCATGCCGATATGGGCGCGGACCACGCCGCTGGCGTCGATCACCGCGCTGATCCCGGTCGTGGTCGAGCGCAGCACCGGCAGACCCTCCTCGATCGCGCGCATCCGCGCCTGCGCGAGGTGTTGCGGCGGGCCCCAGAAACCGAACCAGCCGTCGTTGGAGGGGTTGAAGATATAGTCGGGGCGGTTGGCGGGATCGACCGTCTCGCCCGAGAACACGATCTCGTAGCAGATCTGCATTCCCGCCTGCCCCCAGCCGCCGAGATCGACCGTCCGCGGCCCCGGCCCCGGGATGAAGTCGAGCGTCCCTGCCACCAGCCTTGTCAGGCCGAGCGGTTCGAGCAGGCCGCGCAGGGGCAGATATTCGCCACCCGGCACCAGATGCGCCTTGGCGTAGGAGCCCACGATCGCGCCCTCGTCGTCGATTGCAGTGATCGAATTGTAGGCGCCCAGCGCGCGGAGGTAGTCGTTCTCATCCGCGCCGATCTCGAGATCGACCGCGCCGGTGAGCAGCAGCGAATCGGGCCCGATCACACGCGCGATCCGGCGGCGCGCCAGCAGCGGATCGCCGCCCGCGGTCATGCGGTCGTAATAGCGCTGCGGATAGCCGGGCTCGAGATAGTCGGGCACCGCGCTT
>JAHJWA010000033.1 GCA_018828205.1 Alphaproteobacteria bacterium | reverse complement strand
CTCCACGCTCTCCACAACGGCGCGGGAATGGCGATGGTGCTGGGCGGAATGCTCTTGGCGGGTTGATCAGATCCGCACGGCGGTGCCGCTGGCGCTGACCATGAGCATCGAACCGGTGTCGCCGATCACTTCGTAATCGAGATCGACCCCGACCACCGCATTGCCGCCGCGGCTACCGCATTCGGCCTGCAATTCCTGGATCGCCTTCTCGCGCGCCTCGGCGAGGATCCGCTCGTAGCTGCCCGAACGCCCCCCGACGATATCGCGGATATTGGCGAACAGGTCGCGAAACAGGTTCGCGCCGACGATCACCTCGCCGGTCACGATCCCGAGATAATCCTGAATCGGGCGCCCTTCGATCGTGTGCGTGGTCGTCACGATGATATCGCGCGCATCCTTCCAAGGTCCTGCCATGTTGCCTCTCCCTTTCGTCACCGCGCCGCCGATCGCCGGTGGCAGTCGGAACGCTCGATGCTGTGTTACTAAGGCAGTACACGCGCGCGATCAAGTGCCGCCGGGAGGCTTCACCCCATGCCGAGCGCGTTCTTGTAGGTCTCGAGGATGGTTTCCTGTTCGGAACGATCGTCGGGCTTCATCTTCCGCAGCCGGACGATCTGGCGCATGATCTTGGGATCGTAGCCGACCGCCTTGGATTCGGCGTAGACGTCGCGGATGTCGTCGGCGATGCCCTTCTTCTCCTCTTCGAGGCGCTCGACGCGCTCGATCAGCAGGCGCAGGCGGTCGTCGGTGGCTTCGGCCATGGTTGAATGCTCCAATGAAATGAGAATCGGTTGGCCGCCTGCTAGCCGACCGCGCCGGGTGGGTGAAGGCGCGGGCGCGCTATTCCACGCGATTCTTCGCCACGCTCTCTTCCATCCGCCGCAATTGCTCCTCGCTCGCGGGGGTCTGGCGACTGGCTTTCCACTCCTCCGCGGGCATTCCGTGGATCAGCGCGCGCGCCTGCGCCTTGTCGCCCTCGTAGCCCGCATCGCGGATCCAGTCGGCCAGGCAGTTGCGGCAGAAGCCCGACAGCCCCATCAGATCGATGTTCTGGGCATCGTGGCGGTGCTGCAGGTGCCGCACCAGCCGGCGGAAGGCGGCGGCGGCGACATCGTCGGGCAGGGCGTCGAGGGAATCGCTATTCGTGGTCATGGTGCGGCTTCGTCCTTGAGTTGCAACAGCGGCGTGGCATAGCGAAGCGCATGAGAAAATTCGATCCGCGCGGCCGCAAGGTCAAGATCCTCGCCACCCTCGGCCCCGCCTGCACCGACCCCGACGTCATGCGCCGGCTGTTCGCAGCCGGGGCCGACGCCTTCCGCGTCAACATGAGCCATGGCGAGCACGAGACCCACGCCGAATCCATCCGCAACATCCGCGCGCTGGAAAAGCAGTTCGGTCGCCCGATCCCGATCTTCGCGGATCTGCAGGGTCCCAAGCTGCGCGTCGGCAAGTTCAGGGACGGCAAGGCGGTGATCCGCCATTCGGGTCATTTCACCCTCGACCGCGATCCCACGCCGGGCGACGAGACCAGGGTCGAGCTGCCGCATCCCGAACTGTTCGGCCTGCTCGAGAAGGGCCAGCGGCTGCTGATCAACGACGGCAAGATCCGGCTGCGGGTGATCCGCGCAGGCGAGGACGCGATCCTGTGTTCGGCCGAGGTCGGCGGGGTCATCTCCGACCGCAAGGGCGTCAATGTCCCCGATGCGGAGATCCCGATCCCGGCGCTGACCGAAAAGGATCGCCGCGACCTCGCCTTCGCGCTCTCGCAGGGGGTCGACTGGATCGGGCTGAGCTTCGTCCAGCGCCCCGAGGATATCGCCGAGGCGCGCAAGCTGATCGGCGGCAAGGCGGCACTCTGCGCCAAGATCGAGAAACCGATGGCGATCCGCCGGCTCGACGAGATCGTCGAACTGGCCGACGGGATCATGGTGGCGCGCGGCGATCTCGGGGTCGAGCTCGAGCCGCAGGAGGTGCCGCCGCTGCAGAAACGGATCGTCAACACCGCGCGGCTGGTCGGCAAGCCGGTGATCGTGGCGACGCAGATGCTCGAATCGATGATCGAGAGCCCCGCCCCGACCCGCGCCGAGGTCTCCGATGTCGCGAACGCGGTCTATGACGGCGCCGATGCGGTGATGCTCTCGGCGGAAACCGCGGCGGGCGAATGGCCCGAGGAAGCGGTCACCATCATGCACCGCATCGCGGTCCAGGTCGAACGCGACGAGGGCTATATCGAGCGGGTGCGCTTTCTCGACACCCCGCCCGACCGGACCACCGCGGATGCGCTGGCGCATTCCTGCATGACCGTGGCCGACACGGTGGCGATCAAGGCGATCACCGTGTTCACCGGCTCGGGTTCGACCGCGCGCCGCGTCGCCCGCGAGCGCCCCTCGGTGCCGATGATGGTGCTCACGCCGTCGCACGACACCGCGCGGCGGGTCGGGCTGCTGTGGGGCGCGCATGCGGTGGTCACGCGCGACATCGGCAGTTTCGAGGAGATGATCGCCAAGGGCAAGCGGATGGCGCTGCGGCACCGCTTCGCCACCGGCGGCGACAAGCTGATCGTGCTCGCCGGGGTGCCCTTCGGCACGCCGGGATCGACCAATCTGCTCCACGTCGTCACGCTCACGGGCAACGAGCTGGAAAAATACGAGAGCTGATGCGCGCCGGGCGCGCGGCGCGCTAGCCTCGCGCGGCGCGCTCCAGCCTGGCGCGCGCTTCGGCCTCGCCGATCAGCGGCAGCAATTCGCCCATGTCGGGGCCGTGGCCCATCCCCGTCAGCGCCAGCCGCAGCGGCAGGAACAGCGGTTTGCCCTTGCGTCCGGTGCTTGCCTTGAGCCGCGCGGTAAGCGCCTGCCAGGGATCCTCGCTCCATTCGAGCGCTTGCGCGGCTTCGGCCAGAAACGCGCGATCCTCCGCCGAGAATTCGCCCGGTTCGATCGGTCCGGTGACCAGCCGCCACCAGTCGCCCGCCTGAGCCAGGGTTTCTAGATTGGGACGGATCGCGTGCCAGCCCGCCTCGTCCATCCCCGCAGGCAGGCGATCGGCGATCCGCTCATAGGGCAGCTGGTGGACGATCGCGGCGTTGACGCGTTCGAGATCGGCCTCGTCGAAGCGCGCCGGGGCGCGGCCGAAGGTGCCCAGATCGAAGCTCGCGATCAGCGCCGCGCGATCGGCGATCGGCTCGACCGGCAGCGAGGTCCCCAGCCGCGCCAGCAGCGCGATCAGCGCCTCGGGCTCGATGCCGCGCTCGCGAAAGGCGTCGCAGCCCAGCGAGCCCAGCCGCTTGGAGAGCTTGCCCTCTTTCCCGACCAGCAAGGCCTCGTGCGCGAAGGCCGGATGCTGCAGATTTGCTGCCGCATCCGCGCCCGCCATCCCTGCAGTATGAAGCGCAGCAAAGATCTGGATCTGCACCGCGGTGTTGGAGACGTGGTCTTCGCCGCGGAGCACATGGGTGACCCCCATCTCGATATCATCGACCGCGCTCGGCAGCATGTAGAGCCACGATCCGTCGGCGCGCCGGACCACCGGGTCGGAAAGCTGCGCGGGATCGAATTTTTGCTTGCCGCGGACCCCGTCGTCCCATGCGATCGGAGCGGTATGATCGAGCCGGAAGCGCCAGTGGGGCGTGATCCCCTCGGCCTCCTTTTCGGCCCGCTGCCGGTCGGTGAGATCCAGCGCCGCGCGGTCGTAGACCGGCGGCAGCCCCCGTCCGAGCTGAATCTTGCGCTTGAGATCGAGCTCCTGCGCGGTTTCATAGGCGGGATAGACGCGGCCGGCCACGCGCAGCCGCTCGAACGCCGCCTCGTAGATCGCCAGCCGCGCGGACTGGCGCTCCTCGCCATCGGGTTCGAGCCCGAGCCAGGCAAGGTCCTCGCGGATCGCGTCGACATAGTCCTCGCGGCTGCGCTCGGCGTCGGTGTCGTCGATCCGCAGCAGGAAACGCCCGCCCGCCTTGCGCGCGAGCATCCAATTGTGGAGCGCGGTGCGGATATTGCCGACATGGAGCCGGCCGGTCGGCGAGGGGGCGAAGCGGGTTACGGTCGTCATAGCCTGCGCCGATAGCCTGCAGACGAAGCATTAGCGAGGGGGCTTCCACGCGGGCGAAGAAGCGAGGAAATGGGTGTCCCCGCCCTAGGCCGTCCGTTTGCGGCGCCGCGCCAGGGCAGCGCGCCGCGCCTTGCGGTAATCGAGCACGCTGCCGCCCAGGTCGGGAACGCGGCTCGCCTCATCCTGCGGATCGCCCAGCCGGCTCGCGGCCACCGGTTCGAGAATGAGATAGCCCTGCGCCTCGTTGCAGCCCAGCTTGCGCAGCAGATCGAGCTGCTCGGGCAGTTCGACGCCTTCGGCTGTGGTCGGAATGCCCATCGCATCGGCGAGCCGCGTGATCGCCGACACGATCGCCCGAGCGGAAGCGCTTTCGCCCAGATCCTTGACGAAGTCGCGATCGATCTTGATCCGGTCGAATGGAAAGCGGCGCAGATAGCTGAGCGAGGAATAGCCCGTCCCGAAATCATCGAGCGCGATGCTCATCCCCATTTCGCGCAGCCTGGTCAGCGTGGCCAGCGCCACGTCATTGTGCTCGAGGATGACGTGTTCGGTGATCTCGAACTCGACCCGGCGCGGGTCCATCCCCGATTCCGACAAGGCATCGGTTATCGAATCCAGCAAATGCGCGGAGCGGATCTGGGTGGGCGAAAGATTGATGGAGATGCGGAAATCTCCCTCCCATTTCGCCATTTCGTTGAGTGCGCGGCGGATCACCCAGTCGCCCAGCGGGATGATGAGTCCGGTGTTCTCGGCGACCGTGAGGAACTGCAAGGGCGGCAGCATGCCGCGCTGAGGGTGTTCCCAGCGGACCAGCGCCTCATAGGCCACGGTCGCCCCATTATCGAGGTCGATCAGCGGCTGATAATGAACCCGCAATTCGTCGCGCTTGATCGCATCGCGCAATTCGTGCTCGATCCGGCGGCGTTCCTGCATCTCGCTGTCGAGCCGCTGGTCGAAGAGCGCGACATGATCGCGACCCTTGGCCTTGGCCGCGTGAAGGGCGAGGTCGGCGCGGCGCATCAGTTCGTCGGCCTCGCAAGGTTCCTCGCCGCAGCGGGCTACGCCGACGCTGGCGGTCGAAATGACCGTCTGGCCGTCGATCTCGAAGGGCTCGCGCAGGATCGTCAGGAAACGGTGCGCCCGCTCGATCAGCATGCCATCGCCCGAATTGGTGACGATGATCACCGCGAATTCGTCCCCGCCCAGCCTTGCAACGAGGTCGTCGTTGCACACATCCTGCTCCAGCCGGGCCCCGACCTCGCGCAGCAGGCGGTCGCCGAACATATGGCCCTGGGTGTCGTTGATGCCCTTGAAATCGTCGAGATCGAGATAGAACAGCGCGACCCGCGTCGAATCCCCCTCGTGCTTGCCCAGCGCATCGCGCAGACGCTCGTTGAACATGTAGCGGTTGGCCAGCCCGGTCAGGCTGTCGAAATGCGCCATATAGCTGACGCGTTCCTCGATGATCTGCGTATCGGTGACGTCGCGCGCCACCCCCGTTATCCGGCCATCGATCCGCGGTCGGGCCGACAGGCGCCAGAAGCGGATCTCGCCGTCGAGTTCGAGCTTGACCAGCATGTCGCGGAACGCCTGGCGCTGCACCAGGGCTTGCCCCAGCCGGTCGCGCCTGTCCCCCGCGCTGAGCTGGTCGACGAAGGGCTTGCCCTCGAGTTCTTCGGCGGTGCGCCCGAACGCCTGCGCCAGCCGCTCGGACACCTCGCGCAGATTGCCCCGCGGCCCCACGGTCCAGAGCCAGTCGCTGGCCTGAACCTCGTATTCGTTGAGCAGCATCCTCACGGTCGCTTCGCTCTCGGCGCGTTCGAGTTCGGTCGTGACCGCGGCGACGAAGGCGCGGTCGTGCGCCAGCACCGAACGCACCAGAACCGCAGCATAGACCAGGATCAGCGCGACCGCCGGCCAGGAATCCCATCGCGCGATCAGCCAGGCGGCGACGATCAGGGCCACAGCCAGCGCGCCCGTGTGGAACAGGGCGGCGGAAGGGATAGCGCGGTTCATCAGCAGGACGCCGACAAACATCGACGTGGCGACCAAAGTCAGAACCACGAAATCGAGCCCGGAGCCGTAATAGGCGAACATCGGGATGCCGAATCCCCACGTCAGACTGCTCGCCCCGATCAGCGCCTGGATGAGTCGGAAGCCGCGCCGCGAGCGCAACGGATCGCTTTCCGCCTGCGCCACGCGTCGCATGACCGCGACGCGCACGGCTAGGATCAGCAGTGCCGAGAGCGCCCAGCCGGCCAGCAAGCCCGGTGGAACGTCGTTGCCGAAAGTGACGAAGAGAAACGCGATCGAGAAGACCGCGGCGACCAGAACAAAGGGCGAGGCCGAAACCAGGGCGTCGATCCGGCGTCCCAGCAGGAGGCTTTCGATTTCGCCCCGTTCATCCACCTTGGTACATCACGCTTTCCCTGGACTGGACGGGTTCCGCTCGGTCCTCGCTGCCGCCGACCGATGGCGGCGGCGGCCCCCTTGCCTTTTGTTAAAGGGGTAAAATCCCTCGTGGGCAAGCCCTTATCCCGAGCCCACGACGCCGCATGGCTCCGGACGACTGCTTCTCGGCCAAGAAAAACCCCGCCGGAGCTGCGCTCCGGCGGGGTCGATCCTTGTGCCTGCAGGAAAGGCGATCAGCTCTCGGCTTCGCCGTCCTTGAGGTAGTCGCCGGCATCGGCGTCGGTGCCGTGGGTCTCGCCTTCCATCGTCGCGAGCGGAGAATCGCCGGTGGCG
>JAHJWA010000260.1 GCA_018828205.1 Alphaproteobacteria bacterium | reverse complement strand
CGATCGCCAAGAAATACACCAACCGCGGGCTGCAGTTCCTGGATCTCATCCAGGAAGGAAACATCGGGCTGATGAAGGCGGTCGACAAGTTCGAATACCGCCGCGGCTACAAGTTCTCCACCTATGCCACATGGTGGATCCGTCAGGCGATCACCCGCTCGATCGCCGATCAGGCGCGCACGATCCGCATCCCGGTTCACATGATCGAGACGATCAACAAGCTGGTCCGTACCAGCCGTCAGTTCCTCCACGAGGAAGGCCGCGAGCCGACCCCGGAAGAAATGGCGCAGCGCCTGTCGATGCCGCTCGAGAAGGTTCGCAAGGTGATGAAGATCGCCAAGGAGCCGATCAGCCTCGAAACGCCGATCGGCGACGAGGAGGATTCGCATCTCGGCGATTTCATCGAGGACAAGAACGCGATCATCCCGGTCGACGCCGCGATCCAGGCCAACCTCAAGGAAACCGTTACCCGGGTTCTGGCCAGCCTGACCCCGCGCGAGGAGCGCGTGCTGCGGATGCGTTTCGGCATCGGCATGAACACCGATCACACGCTCGAGGAAGTCGGCCAGCAATTCTCGGTCACGCGCGAGCGTATCCGCCAGATCGAGGCCAAGGCGCTGCGCAAGCTCAAGCACCCCAGCCGCAGCCGTAAGATGCGGTCGTTCCTCGACCAATAGGGTCTGGCGGCTTTCAGGCTTTTGCGTTGCAAATTCAGAAAGATGCTGCGGGCACGCCGGGAACCATCGGCGTGCCCGCTTCGTTGCAGGGCAACGATTGTCCGGGCGTCGAGCCTCAAGCATCACCCTCCGGGCGGAGAGCCGTTCTGACCCCATCCAGAGACCTTGCGCCTACGCGCCCCAGCGTCGATTTCGAGGCCCTGCTCGAGCGATCGAGCAATCCCTACATCGTGGTCGATCGTGATCTGACGATCCTCTGGATGAACGATGCCTATCTGGAGGTCACCGGGCGCGAACGGGCCGATATCCTCTCCCGCCGCATGTTCGACGCCTTTCCAAGCGACCCGGATTCCGAGAGCTATCGCCAGCTTCGGTCCTCCTTCGACCGCGTGCTCGAAAGCGGCGAGACCGACGAAATCGCGCATATCCG
This sequence comes from Alphaproteobacteria bacterium, assembly GCA_018828205.1. Classification (GTDB taxonomy): domain Bacteria; phylum Pseudomonadota; class Alphaproteobacteria; order Sphingomonadales; family Sphingomonadaceae; genus Qipengyuania. The sequence goes on along the minus strand of JAHJWA010000260.1, from coordinate 2,268 downwards.
CTACGATATCGAACAGGCCGATGGCACGATGGAGGAGCGCTACTGGAGCGCGACCCATACCCCGTTCAAGGACGCGAACGGGCGGGTCACCCATATCCTCCAGCACACCGTCGACATCAGCGAACTGCATGTCCTGCGTGGTATGCGCGAGCAGATGCGGGTGTTCGAGCGCGCACAGCAGGTCGAGACGCGCAACCGCGATCTTTCCGAAGAAACCCGCAAGCTGCGCAATTTGCTGGAAAACACCCCCGGTTTCACCGCCGTTCTGCTGGGCCCCGACTTGCGCTTCGCGATGGCCAATGCCGCCTACCGGCGATTGACCGGCAACCGCCCGCTGGTCGGCCTGCCGGTGAAGCAGGCTCTGCCCGAGGTCATCGACCAGGGTTTCGTCACCATTCTGGAGGAGGTCTACCGCACCGCGGAGCCCTATTTCGGCAGGCAGGAACAGATGTTCCTGCAGACGCAACCCGGTGCCCAACCCGAGCAGGTCTATCTGGAATTCGTCTATCAGCCGATCATGGATGGTGAGCGGCAGGTGACCGGCGTGTTCATCCAGGGCCACGATGTCACCGAGGAGGTCGAGGCGACTCAGCGTCAGACGCTGTTGATCCACGAGCTCAATCACCGGGTGAAGAACACGCTCGCGATCGTCCAGGGCCTGGCGCAACAATCCTTCGGGCTCGACGAAAGCAACCGCGCCGGCCGCGATGCCTTCGCCGCCCGGCTCGGCGCGCTCTCCGCGGCGCACAATCTGCTGACCTCGTGCAATTGGGAATCCGCCGAAGTGCGCAGCCTGATTGCGGGATCGCTCGATGCCGCGCTCGGAAACGCCGCCGAGCGCTGCGAACTCGAGGGGCCCGATCTGGTCCTGCGGCCGCAACAGGCGGTCGCCTTGGCGATGATCGTTCACGAATTGGCCACCAACGCTTTGAAATACGGCGCCTTGTCGGTCCCCGATGGCCGTGTCGCGGTCCAGTGGGCCGCCAGCATCGAAGACGAGACGGTGTCGATCGCGCTGGACTGGACGGAATCGGGCGGTCCGCCCGTCGATCCGCCGCAGGCCAAGGGCTTCGGCAGCCGGTTGATCCAGAGCGGATTGGGCGGACGCAAGGGGTCAGTCGCGGTCGATTACGAGCGCAGCGGTCTCCATTGTCACATCAAGGGAGAGATATGATCGAAGCCTGCAACACCATTCTTCTGCTCGAGGACGAGGCGATTATCGCTTTCGCGCTCGAGGACATGCTGGTCGCCGATGGCGCGAATGTCGTCATGGCGGCGTCTCTGGGCGAGGCGGAAGCCCGGATCGACGCGGGGGGGATCGCGCTCGCGGTGCTCGACGTCAACGTACACGGGGAGAAAAGCTACGGCATTGGCCAGCGACTGTGCGCGCTCGGCATCCCCTTCATCTTTGCGACGGGCTACGGCGATACCTCGCATCCCCCGGAATTCGCCGGGACGCCGACGGTTTCCAAGCCCTACACCCACGAGCAGGTCAAGGCGGCGATGGCGGAAGCGAGGCTAGCACTGTCCGCCGAGCCCGTCCCCGCCGCCCCCAGCTAAAGAAAAGGCCCCGCAACTGGCGGGGCCTTGACTTGCGACCGTTCGGTCGATCGATCGATTTGCGCGAGGATCATTCCTCGAGGTCGCGTTCAAGGATTTCGTAGGTTTGGGCTGCGAGCTTGAGATCGTACTGAAGACCGTCCGAAGTCCGGGCATCGTCGACTTCCCAATATCCATCGTCGTCGAACTCGATCTCGTCCCAGCCGACGAAGCCCTCCGCGGTCAGGATTTGCTCGATCGCTGCGCGTTCTTCGGCCGTCGGTGCGCGATCATCCGCCAATGCCGGCGTTGCGGCCATGCCTATGGTCAGGGCTCCGATGAAAATTCCCAATTTCCGCATGGTCAACTCCTTCGTGCTTTGGATCGGAAATGTGTCTGGTTGATAAACCGGCGAGCGCCGCAGGGGTTTCCGCGCCAGCCGCAGTCTGTCCGCCACCGGGCCCGATCCGTCGCAAGGCCAAGCGCGCTTCCCCCCCGGAGAGGTGCCACCACAGCTGCATTTCCGGTGGCGCGCGGAGGCATCGGCCCCTATGCGCTCGAGCATGAAGATAGCCATCGCATCCGATCACGCCGCGCTCGACCTCAAGGGTGAATTGCGCGACTGGCTGATCGAACAGGGCCACGAAGTCGCGGACCTTGGCCCCTACTCGCCCGATAGCGTCGACTACCCCGATTTCGGCTATAGCTTGGCCAATGTGGTCGCCGATG
>JAHJWA010000032.1 GCA_018828205.1 Alphaproteobacteria bacterium | reverse complement strand
CGAATAGGGCTGCTCCTTGGTCTCTTCGGACCACATCAGCTGCGGGCCGTATTCGCCGCCGAGCCCGAGCACCTCTCGGTACCATTGCCGCGTCGCCTCCGGGTCCTTGACCACGTAGAAGACCCCGCCCAGACCGGTCACCTTCGCCATCGCCTCGCTCCTCAGTAGCCGCTCGCCTGTCCATCCTTGCGCATCTCGGTCGCCCCGGTGAGCACGCCGGTTTCGGGATCGCGCGCGATCGCCTGATAGCCGCCGAACATGATGCCGTCGGCGACCACCTCGACATTGTGCCCCATCGCGCGCAGCCGCTCGATCGTCGCCGCCGGCAGGCCCGGCTCGGCGAACAGCGTGCCCAGCGGATCGGCGGAAGGTCCGGCCAGCGGTTCGGTGGGCTGGCGCCCGCCATCGTGGTTGATCCGTGCCGCATCGCCCGCTTCCTGCAGGTTCATGCCGTAATCGACCATGTTGATCAGCACCTGGACATGGCCCTGCGGCTGCATCCCGCCGCCCATCAGCCCCAGCGTCATCCACGGCTTGCCGTCCTTCTTCACGAAGGCGGGAATGATGGTCTGGAAGGGCCGCTTGTTCGGCTCGTAGGCGTTGGGATGCGCAGGATCGAGGCTGTAGAGTTCGCCGCGGTCCTGGAACATGAAGCCCAGCCCGTCGGGGGTCAGCCCGCCGCCCATGCCGCGGTAGTTGGACTGGATCAGGCTCACCATCATCCCGTCGCCGTCGACCACGGTCAGATAGGTGGTGTCGCCCTCGCCCTCGAGCTTGGGTTCGCCGGGGCCGAATTCGGGGGTGGCGCGCGCCGGATCGATCAGCGCGAAGCGCTCGCGCCCGTATTCCTCGGTAAGCAGCTCGGCGGGGAGGGCGGCGAAGTCCGGATCGGCGTAGAAACGCGCGACATCGGCATAGGCGAGCCGCTTCGCCTCGGTAATGTAGTGGATCACCTCGGGGCTACCGCGCTCCCATTGCGCCAGATCGACATGTTTGAGGATATTGACCATCTGGAGCGCCGCGAAGCCCTGGCTGTTGGGCGGCAGTTCGCACAATTCGTAGCCGTTGCGGTAGAGCGCGCAGGCCGGATCGACCCATTCGCTGTCATGCGCGGCGAAATCCGCCAGCGTGTAGGCCGAACCCTGTCGCTGCAGGTAATCGACCATCACCTGCGCGAGCGCGCCTTCGTAAAAAGCGTCGCGCCCTTCGCGGCCGATCGTCTCGAGCGTGGCGGCAAGATCGGGATTGCGGAAGATCTCGCCCGCCTCGGGGGCGGTTCCGTCGGCGAACCAGGTGGCGCGCGCATTGGCGAAATCGAACGTCATGCTTTCCTGCCGGGCCTCGAAGGAGCGCAGGCTGCGTTCGAGATACATGGCGATGACGGGCGCGACCGGATGGCCCTCGCGCGCGTAGCGCACCGTGGGGGCGAGGATATCGCCCATCGCCAGCTTGCCGAATCTCTCGTGCATGGCGAACCAGGCATCGACGGTGCCGGGGATGGTGACGGGGAGCGGGCCGACAGGCGGCAGCGCCTCCGCGTCGCCAAGCCTGGCGCGCAATTGCGCCAGCGTCTGGCCCCCGGGCGAGCGGCCCGAGCCGTTGATGCCGTGCAGCTTGTCGGTGGCGGGGTCGTAGACGATCGCGAAGAGGTCGCCGCCGATGCCGTTGCCGGTCGGCTCCATGAGCCCGAGCGCGGCGTTGGCGGCGATCGCCGCGTCGACCGCGCTGCCACCCGCCTTGAGGATGTCGAGCGCCACCTGCGTTGCGAGCGGATGCGCGGTGGCGGCCATGCCGTGCTCGGCGATCACCGGGCTGCGCGACCAGTTGGCCCCGACCGGACGGCCCCCGGCGCCGATCTGCTGTTCGATCGGCCGGGCACCCTCAGTCTGCTGCGCCTGCGCGCCGGTCGCGGTCAGGGCGAGGGCGGCGATTCCGGCCAGCAGCGTGTGCGATCTGATCATGTTCTCTCCAGAGTGGCGGCGTTGGCTTGCGGCTGGGTGGCCTTGCTGACGAGCACGATGGCGAGCCAGCTGGCGATGAAGCCGGGGACGATCTCGTAGAGACCCTGGCCGCCGATGAAGTCCGCGTTGAGCCCGAGCGCGATCCACAGGGCGACCACGCCCGCGCCGGTCACCAGACCGGCGACCGCGCCCGCGCCGGTCATCCGGTCCCAGGTCAGCGCCAGCACGATCAGCGGCCCGAAGGCCGCGCCGAAGCCGGCCCAGGCGTTGGCGACCAGCCCCAGCACCTGGCTGTCGGGATCGGCGGCGATCACGATCGCGGCCAGCGCCACCAGCGCGACGCAGACCCGGCTGACATTGACCGCCTCGCGCTCGCTGGCGTTCTTCCTCAGGAACAGGCGGTAGAAATCCTCGGTGAGCGAGCTGGAGGAGACCAGCAGCTGCGAGCTGATCGTGCTCATGATCGCGGCGAGCAGCGCGGCGAGCAGGAAACCGGTGATCAGCGGGTGGAACAGCAGTTCCGAAAGGACGATGAAGATCGTCTCGGGATCGTCGATCACCAGCCCGTTGCGGTTGGCGTAGGCGCGTCCCGCGAGCCCGATGCCGAGCGACCCCGCCAGCGCCACCGCCATCCAGATCAGCCCGATATTGCGCGCCGCGGGCACATCCGCGACGCTGCGCAGCGCCATGAAACGCACGATGATATGCGGCTGGCCGAAATAGCCCAGCCCCCAGGTCACCGCGCTGATGAAGCCCAGCGCGGTCAGCCCCTGCGTCAGGCTGAGAAAGCCCTCGACCGGCACCTCGAGCAGCGAAGCCCCGCCGCTGCCGCCATCGCCGAACATCACCACCAGCGGCATCAGCACCAGCGCCACCACCATGATGCAGCCCTGGACGAAATCGGTGAGGCTGACCGCGAGGAAGCCCCCGACCATGGTGTAGGCGAGCACCACGCCCACGGTGATCCAGATCCCCATCATGTAATCGCTCATCCCCATCGCGGGCAGCAGTTCGGCAAAGGCGGTTTCGAACAGCTTGCCGCCGCCGACCAGACCCGCCGCGGTGTAGACGGTGAAGAAGGCGACGATCACGATCGCGCTGATCACGCGCAGCAGCACGGCCTTGTCGGGGAAGCGGTTGGCGAGGAATTGCGGGATGGTCAGCGCATTGCCCAGATCCTGGGTCTGCTGGCGCAGCCGCGGCGCGACGATGTACCAGTTCGCCACCGCGCCCAGGAACAGCCCGATCCCGATCCAGGCCTCGACCAGGCCCGCGGCAAACAGCGCACCGGGCAGGCCGAGCAGCAGCCAGCCCGACATGTCCGAGGCCCCGGCGGAGAGCGCCGCCACGCCGGGCGAAAGATTGCGCCCCGCGAGCAGATAGCCCTCGCTGGTCTCGGTCGAGCGCTTCCAGGCGAACAGCCCGATGGCGATCATCAGGATGAAATAGAGGGCGAGGGTGATCAGGGTTCCGGTTTGCATGAGCAGGCGATTAACAAAGGCGGGCGACAAATGCCACTCGCGCCGCTCGAAGATGGGCCAAGGGTCGATAACGCGTTACGGAACGATGACAGTCTGCGCGGCGCTTGCTGGTTCGGACGACTTCCCCATCCCTTTGAAAGACTTCCCTTTTCGCCATGAGCCGGCTTGGGGAGGCCCGCTCCGGAGGCCTTCGTTTCGGGCGGAAGGAGCGGTGTAATCCGCACTGCCGTAGCGTCCGAATTGCGCGTCGGCGGCGGCGCGCCGCGGCCGCGCGCCGGTTTCACCGCACCGCAACATAAATGTCGCGGCCCTGTCACCGGAGCGGCGCAGAGGCGCGGCGTCCCTCAATGAAAAGGCTCTTCGACAATGATTGCCAGACGTTCCGCCTTCGCCCTGCTCGCCGCGACCACCGCGCTCGTGCCCTTCGCGCCCGCCTTCGCGCAAGCTGCGGCCCAGCCCGAGGCGCCGGCGCAGGAAGAGCCCGTCCGCGGCAATGAGATCATCGTCACCGCGCAGAAGATCGAACAGCGCGCGGTCGATGTGCCGATCACCATTTCGGCGCTGACCGGCGACCGGATCAGCGAACTGGGCGTCACCGATCTCGACGAATTGTCCAATTACGTGCCCGGGCTCAACATCCAGGAGCAGAGCGCCAACAACCCCGGCATCGTGATCCGCGGGATCACCTCGGATTCGGGCTCCTCGCAGCAGGGTCCGCGCGTGACGCTCTATTACAACGGCGTCGATATCTCGCGCTCGCGCGGCTCCTATCAGGCGATCTACGATCTCGACCGAGTCGAGGTGATCAAGGGCCCGCAGGCGACGCTGTTCGGCACCGCCTCCGCGGTCGGCGCGATCAGCCTGGTCTCGGCGCGCCCGCGCGAGGGCTTTTCGGCCGAGTTGACCGGCGGCTACGGCAATTTCAACCAGACGCTGCTCTCGGGCTATGTCAACGCCGGGTCGGACGTGCTCGCAGGCCGGATCGCCGCCGAGTGGCGCACCCGCGACGGCTATGTCGAGAACCTCGCGCCCAATCAGGAAGAAGAGCTCTATTCGCAGGACAATCTCGGCGTCCGCGCTTCGCTGCGCTACACCCCGACCGCCGATTTCACCCTCGACCTGATCGGTACCTTCGACCGCCAGCGCAACGGCGGCACGCCGTTTATCTCGGGCACTTTCCCGACGCCCGCAGGCGCGCCCGATTTCTACGGCGACGCCTTCCTTGGCGGTTCGCCCTATTCCGAAGAGGCGCTGGGCAACAGCCAGCTTGGCCTCGACCGGGAAATCTACGATCTGAACCTCACCGCCGAATACGGCTTCGCCGACAGCTGGACCTTCACGACGGTCAATGGCTACCGCGAGTTCGACAGCGCCGAGGTCTTCGATGCCGATGGCGGGCCCGCACCCTTCCTGGAATTCGCGGAGATCGCCAAGGGCTGGCAGTTCAGCCATGAAGGACGCTTCTCCTACGTCGATCCGGCGTGGCGCGCGTCCTTCGGTTGGAATTTCTTCACCGAGGACAATCTCCAGAACGTGCCCTTCTCGACCGAGGAAGGCACCTTCCTTCAGTGTCTCACGACCGTGGCGACCCCCAATCCGCTGATCCCGGGCATCCCCTGCGTCGGCCCCGATGGCAGCGTGCCCGCAAGCGTGGTCACCGGTCTGGCGACCGGCGGCGCGGCGACCGCCATTCCCTACAGCTCGACCTTCGAGAACCAGGGCAAGAACGACAGCTATTCGGTCTTCGCCGATGTCACTTGGATCCCTGTCGATCGCCTCGAGCTCACGGCCGGCGCGCGGCTGCTGATCGAGGAGCGCCGTTCGGGCTACATGACCGATGTTCCCAATTCGGTCCTCAGCGGAGCGCCGCTGGTCCCCGGCCAGATCGACACCGGCGGTGAACTCTTCACCGCGGATGGCAGCTTTGCCGCGGTCCTGCCGCGTTTCAACCTGCTCTATCGCCTCAACGACGATTTCAACGTCTTCGCGACCGTGTCGAAGGGCCGCCGTTCCCCGGTCGTGCAACTCGGCGCGCGGCGGGTTGCCGGCGTGGTGGTGCCGAACCTGCAGGTCGTCCCCGAGGAGACCGTCTGGAACTACGAAGGCGGGCTGAAATTCGGTTCGGGCATCGTCTCGGGATCGCTGGGCGTCTATTATCAGAAATACGACGGTTTCCAGGTCACCGTGCTTCAGGATGACGGCAGTTCGCGCACCGAAAGCGCGGGAACCGCGAGCAATCTCGGGGTCGAGGCGGAACTGGCGGTGAACCCCACCGACTGGCTGAGCCTGTTCGGCAATGTCGGCTTTATCGACGGCGGAATCGATGAGGGCAATGATTTCGCCCCGCAGTTCTCGGGCGCGCGCTTCCGCCTCCAGCCCGAATGGCAAGCCGCGGCGGGCTTCACGATCGACGCGCCGCTCGGCAACGGGATGCGCTTCTTCGCGACGCCCACGATCACCTACCGCAGCCGCATCTTCTTCCAGGTGCCCAATGATCCGCTGATCTCGCAGGGACCGGTCACGCTGATCAATGCGCGCGCCGGGGTGAGCTTCGCGGACGACCGGGTCGAGGTCGCGGGCTTTATCCGCAACGCCGCCGACGAGGAATATCTGCTCGACGCGGGCAACACCGGCGGCTCCTTCAACGTGCCGACCTTCATTCCGGCCGAACCGCGCTTCTACGGGATCCAGATCACCGGCCGGATCTAGTCCAGCCCGCAGCATGACGGGCGCCGTCCTCTCGCCAAGCGGGAGGGCGGCGTCTATCGTCGGGGAATGGCAGCAGGTCGCAATCGTTCGATTCCGGGCGGAGCGGAACGGCTTTGACCGCTCCGCTCACCCTCTTCACCGGCCTGATGGCACTGGCCTTCTGCCTCGTGCATCTGTTCGTTGGCCGGCTGCGGTTTCTCGACCGCGATCCGCGCAGCCGCTGGCTGAGTTTCGCGGGCGGGGTGGCGGTGGCCTATGTCTTTCTCCACATGCTGCCCGAACTCGGCGCGCATGCCGGCACCTTCCGACGCGCCACGGGGCTGCGCGAGGTCATGGCCGAAAGCGCGGTCTATGGACTGGCGATGTTCGGTCTGGCGGTCTTCTACGGAACCGAACGCGCCTTGAAGCGCAGCCGGGGCGAACGCGGCGACAGCGGCGAGGGCGACCGGCCCGAGAGCAGCGTCTTCTGGCTGCATAT
>JAHJWA010000259.1 GCA_018828205.1 Alphaproteobacteria bacterium | reverse complement strand
GCCAACATGCTGGCGATGGTGATGTGGGCGGGGTTGATCCTGCTGCCGCGCTGGCCCGCGCTGCTCTCGGCGGTGCTCTATCTCGGGGTCGGGCTGCTGTGCCTCGCCTATGCCGCTCTGCTGATCGCCATCGTCTCGGGCGGGATCGACCCGGTCGGCGGGCAGGCGCCGGGAGTGGATTTCACCCGCATCGAGGGCATCCGCACGATCTTCGCCAGCGACGGCGGGGTGACGGTGGGCTGGATCCACTATCTCGCCTTCGACCTCTTCGTCGGCCTGTGGATCGCGCGCGATGCCGATGCCAAGCGCTTCTCGCGGCTGGTCCAGGCGCCGGTGCTGCTGGCGACCTTCCTCGCCGGGCCGCTCGGCCTGCTGGTCTGGCTGGCGATCCGCGAGCGCAGGGCCAAGGCGCTGGGCCGCTGGCGCTGAGTGATGGCGCCGAGGTGATGGCACCGAGGTGACGGCACCGATGGTCCGGCGCCGAGAGTGCTGGACTTGCCGCCACCGCTTGGCATGATGCTCCGCGAGCCGTCCGAAGCGAGCCGGCACCGGGAGAATGCCATGGGCGATCCGTCCACCATGCTGAGTTTCGACGAATACATCCGCCACTGGGGGGCCGCCAGGCCCGCGGCGGTGGCGCTGGAGGAGGGCGATGAGCGCGCGACATTCGCCGAGCTCGAGCGCCGCACCGCGCAGGTCGCGACGCTGTTCCGCCAGCTCGGGGTGGAGCCGGGCGACCGGATCGCCTGGCTGGGCAAGAACGCGAAGCTCTATTTCGAACTGTTCTACGCCGCCGGGCGCTATGGCGCGGTGATGGTCCCGATCGGCTGGCGCCTGGCCGCCCCCGAAGTGGCCTTCATTCTCGAGGACACCGGGGCCAAGCTGCTGTTCACCGATGCGGGCTTCGACGAGGCGGCACGCGCCGCATGCGCCCGGATCGACAGGACCCCGCAGGTGGTCGGCTGCGCGGACGCCCGCACCGCGATCGCCGCCGCGCGGCCCGCCGAATTCGCCCCCGCCGCACCCGACGACCCCGTGCTCCAGCTCTACACCAGCGGCACCACCGGCAACCCCAAGGGCGCGGTGCTGTCCAATCGCAATCTGTTCGCGCTGCGCCAGCCGGGCGAGCGCGCCGGGCTGGCCTGGGCGCTGTGGGACGAGGACGAGGCGCTGCTGATCGCCATGCCCTGCGCGCATATCGGCGGCACCGGGCTGGGGGTGATGGCGATGGGGGCGGGCGCGCGGGCGATCGTCCAGAGCGAGTTTACCCCCGAGGGCGTGCTCGAGGCCTTCGAGCAGGGTGCGACGCGGATGTTCATCGTCCCCGCCGCCTTGCAGATGGTGGTCCAGCACCCGCGCGCGCAGACCACCGATTTCTCCGCGGTCAAATACGTCTTCTACGGCGCCGCGCCGATCCCGCTCGATCTCTTGCGCGAGGCGGTGCGGACCATCCCCAACGCGGGCTTCGTCCAGTGCTACGGCATGACCGAGACCACCGGCACCGTCGCGGTGCTCCCGCCCGAGGATCACGATCTGGCGGGCAATGAGCGGATGCGATCGGCGGGGCACGCGGTCCCCGGGACCCAGCTCAGGATCGTCGGCGAGGACGGGGCCGAGCTGCCGCGCGGCCAGGTGGGCGAGCTGGCGGTGAAATCGCCGTCGAACATGCTGGGATACTGGAAGCTGCCCAGGGCCACGCGCGAGGCGCTGCAGGACGGCTGGATGCACACCGGCGACGCCGCCTATATGGACGATGACGGCTATGTCTTCATCCAAGACCGCATCAAGGACATGATCATCACCGGGGGCGAGAACGTCTACCCGGCGCAGGTCGAGAGCGCGATCTACGGCCATCCCGCGGTCGCCGAAGTCGCGGTGATCGGCGTCCCCGACGAGCATTGGGGCGAGGCGGTCAAGGCCTGCGTGGTGGCCAAGCCGGGCGAGGAGATCGATCCCGAGGCGATCATCGCCTGGACGCGCGAGCGGCTGGCGGGGTTCAAGGTGCCCAAGTCGATCGACGTCATCGCCGCGCTGCCGCGCAACCAGTCGGGCAAGATCCTGCGCCGCGAATTGCGCGCGCCCTATTGGGAGGGGCGCGAGCGCCAGGTCAATTGAGCTGAGCCCATGAAACGCCACGCCCCCGCCACCAGCCGCAACGCCGGCCCGATCGCCGAGGTGCTGGCGCGCGAGCTGCCCGCCGAGGGGCTCGTGCTCGAAGTGGCGAGCGGGACGGGCGAACACGCGGTGTTCATGGCGCGGCGGTTTCCGCAGCTCAGCTGGCAGCCGAGCGACCTGGATCCAGAGGCGCTGGCCTCGATCGACGCCTATGCTGCGGAGGCGGGGCTGACAAACCTGCTCCCGGCGCTGGTTTTCGACGCCGCAACCGGCAACCCACCGGTTGCGCATGCGGATGCGCTGCTGTGCATCAACATGGTCCACATCAGCCCGTGGGAGGCGACCGTTGGCGTGTTTCGCGCCGCCGCCGCGCTGCTGGAAGAGGGCGCGCCGCTGCTGCTCTACGGGCCCTATCGGGAAGACGATGTCGAAACCGCGGTGTCGAATGTCGAATTCGACAAATCCCTGAGGGAACGCAATGGCGAATGGGGGCTGCGCGATGTCGCCGACATGGATCGCCTCGCGGCCGATCACGGGCTGGCGCGAAGCTCGCGCATCGCCATGCCGGCGAACAATCTGCTGCTGGTCTATCGCAAGGCCGGCGCCGCGCTGCAGCGCTAGTTTTGCATGGCAGCCGCGGCGAGCAGTGGCTAATCGGCTCGGCATGAACGCTGCTCCCGACCGATCATCCTACATCCTGACCCTGTCCTGCCACGACCGGGTCGGGATCGTTGCCGCCGTCACCGGACATCTGGCGCAGCTCGGCGGCTTCATCCTCGACAGCCAGCAATATGCCGATCTCGAGGCAGAGCGGTTCTTTCTGCGGGTGGAGTTCAAGCCGACCGGCGAGGCGTTTCCGCAGAGGCTCGAGGAGCTTCGCGCGGGATTCGCGCCCGTCGCCGCGCGCTTCGCGCTCGATTGGGAGCTGCTGCCCTCGAGCCACAGGCCCAGGCTCCTGATCGCGGTCTCGAAGGGGAGCCATTGTCTCAACGACCTGCTGCACCGCTGGCAGACCGGCAATCTGCCCGTCGATGTCGTCGGGGTGGTGTCGAACCATCCCGATCTTCGCAGCCTGACCGAGTGGCACGGGGTCGAATACCATCATCTGCCGGTCAGCCCCGAAACCCGTCAGGAGCAGGAGCGCGACCTCATCGCGCTGTTCGAGCGCAGCGGCGCGGATTGTCTCGTCCTCGCGCGCTACATGCAGGTCCTGTCGCCCGCCATCATCGAACGATTGGCGGGGCGCTGCATCAACATCCACCACAGTTTCCTGCCCAGCTTCAAAGGCGCGCTGCCCTATCACCGCGCGCATCAGCGCGGCGTGAAGCTGATCGGCGCGACCGCCCATTTCGTCACCAGCGAATTGGACGAGGGCCCGATCATCGAGCAGGATGTCGAACGGGTGGATCATCGCTCGACCGAGCAGGATCTCGTCAGGATGGGCCGCGACATCGAGGCGCGGGTGCTGGCGCGCGCGGTCCGCTGGACGGCGGAGCGCAGAGTGTTCCTCAACGGCGCGCGCACCGTGGTCTTCCGCTAGGCGCGGGAGGCAGTTGGTCCAATGCAAAACGCCCGCCAGCAGCTCGCTGACGGGCGTTTCGCTATCGGTAAGGCCGCCTGGGGTCAGATGGCCCGGTCGCCCGCTTCGCCGACGGATTCGATGTCGTTGCCGATGCCCTTGACCGTGTTGCAGGCCGTCGCGGTGAGCGACATGGCGGTGAGGCCGAGGGCGATAAGGATCTTGCGAAGCATGAATCAGTCCTTCCGGAAGGTTTTCGAATAAGCCTATTGGGTCACACAACGTTCGCGCTGCGATCAGGTTCCGGCTTGCGAGCGAGTTTACCGGCGATTGCAACCGCTCCCAGGCGCCCCATATCGCTCGCCAGTGAAACTGCCCGAGACCCTCCTGTTCGCCAGCGACGCCGAACTGCTCGCCCTTGCCGGGGCGGTGCTGCTGGTGCTCGCGGGGTTTGCCTCGCTGATGGAGCGGCGCCGCTCCAGACGCGCCGCGCTTCACCGGGTCGGGTGGATGCCCTGGACCGGCCTATTCCTGACGCTGGCGGTGATCGGCGGCGGGCTGCTGTCGGTCGCGGTCCCCGCGCTCCTGACCGCCTAGCCGGGCCAGCGGGCTGATCTACGGGCTGATCTACGCGCTGATCTAGAGGCAGGCCTCGAGATAGGCCTGGTCGAAGCCGAACTGGCGCGCCTTCTCGAGCGTGTAGGGGCGCAGCCCCGAGGAGCGGAACTCGCCCATGATCTTGCCGTCCTCGCCCTCGTCGAGATATTCGAACTTGAACAATTCCTGCGTCACGATCACGTCGCCCTCCATCCCGATCACCTCGGTGACATTGGTGGTGCGGCGCGAACCGTCGCGCAGGCGCTTGACCTGAACGATCAGATCGACGCTCTCGGCGATCTGGCGGCTGAT
>JAHJWA010000258.1 GCA_018828205.1 Alphaproteobacteria bacterium | reverse complement strand
CAGCCAGGCGCCGATCGCCAGCCCGAACAGCGGGTCGGCCAGTCCGAAGCCGGCGTATTGGTCGAGCGCCAGCGCCGCGATCACCGCGAGGTTGAGCAGCAGGTCGGACTGGTAGTGGAGGTGATCGGCGTTGATCGCGACCGAGCCGGTGCGCGCGATCACCACCCGCTGCCAGGCGAGCAGCGCGAAGGTGGCGACGATCGCGATGGTCGAGACCGCGATCCCCTCGGACGCGGCCGCAGTCTCGCCGCCTTCCACCAGCCGCATCACGGCCCGGAAGATGATCGCCGTGGCGGATATGGCGATCAGCACCACCTGCACCATTGCCGCAAGCGCTTCGGCCTTGCCGTGGCCGAAGCGATGCTCGCGATCGGCGGGCTGCGCGGCGAACCACACGCCCACCAGCGTCGCCAGGCTGGCGACCAGGTCGAGCGCCGAATCGGCGAGGCTCCCGAGCATCGCGGTCGAGCCGGTGCGCCAGCTCGCCCAGGTCTTGAGCGCGACCAGCAGCAGTGCCACCGCGATCGAGGCGACGGCGGCGGAGCGCGCGAGCGTGGAGCGTTTCATGGCCATGGCGTCGGGCTCACGGGTAGAGCAGCGTGTCGGTCCAGCCCGCGCCCGAGCGGGTGAACAACCGGCGGTCGTGCAAGCGGTTGGGCCGGTCGAGCCAGAATTCGATCCGCTGCGGGCTGAGCCGGAACCCGGTCCAATGCGGCGGCCTGGGAATATCGCCCTCGGGATATTCCCGGCCGAGCGCCTCCACCCGCGCGAAATAGGTCGCGCGCTGGTCCAATGGGCGCGACTGGTCGGAGGCGGCGCTGCCGATCTGCGAGGCGCGGGCGCGCGAGTGGAAATAGGCGTCGGCCTCCGCGGCGCTCACCTCCTCGAGCGGGCCCTCGATGCGGATCTGGCGGCGCAGGCTCTTCCAGTGGAACAGCAGCGCCGCCTGCATGTTCGCACGGATTTCCTCGCCCTTGCGGCTCTGCGCATTGGTGAAGAAGGTGAAGCCTTTGGGCCCATGCCCCTTGAGCAGCACCATCCGCAGCGACGGCGCGCCGCCGGGCGTCGCGGTGGCGAGCGCCATCGCGTTCGAATCATTGGGCTCGCTCTCGCGGGCCTCGGCGAACCAAGTCTCGAACAGAGCGAGCGGATCGCGTTGCGGGATGGCGCTTTTGTCGTCCATAACCCGACGCCCTAGCGCCCTGCTCGGCATTGGCAAAGCCATCGCGCTTGCCCTTGCACACCGCTCCACCTAGCTAACACGCCATGGCCGACCCCTATACCACCCTAGGCGTATCCCGCACCGCGTCCGAAAAGGACATCAAGAGCGCCTATCGCACGCTCGCCAAGGAGCTGCATCCCGACCGCAACAAGGGCAATCCCAACGCCACCGAGCGGTTCTCGGAGGCGACCAGGGCCTACGACCTGCTGTCGGACAAGGCCAAGCGCGCGCAATATGATCGCGGCGAGATCGATATGGAAGGCAATCCGACCCATCCCTTCGCGGGCGGCGGCGGAGGCTTCGGCGCGCGCGGCCAGAACCGCGGCCAGGGCGGTTTCCGGCCGCAGGACTTCCAGGGTGCCGGCGCGGAAGACGTCGACCTCAGCGATCTGTTCGAAGGCCTGTTCGGCGGCGGACGCACCGCCAGCGCCGGTTTCGGCGGTGGGGCGCGCCGCGGCCCGCAGGCACCGCCGCGCAAGGGCGCCGACATCGGCTATCGCCTCCGCGTCCCCTTCGTCGATGCCGCCGCGCTCAAGGATCAGCGGATCACGCTTTCGGATGGCAAGACCATCGATCTCAAGCTTCCCGAGGGTGTCGAAAGCGGCACCCAGATGCGGCTCAAGGGCAAGGGCGAACAGGGCCCCGGCGGGGTGGGCGACGGTCTGGTGACGATCGAGATCGACAGGCACCACGTCTTCCGGCGAGACGGCGACGATGTCCGCTTCGATCTGCCGATCACGCTCGACGAGGCCGTGAACGGCGGCAAGGTCCGCGTCCCCACGGTCGATGGGCCGGTGATGATGACGATCAAGCCGGGTACCGACAGCGGCACGGTGTTGCGGCTCAAGGGCAGGGGCTTCTCGCGCAAGGCGGGTGGCCGCGGCGACCAGCTCGTCACGCTCCAGATCCAGCTTCCCGACGATCTCGCTGCGCTCACCGAACGGCTCGAAGGGTGGAAGGACGACAGCGATCCCAGAGCGAAGCTCGGGGTCTAGGCCTTGCCTCCGCATCCTTTGCTGAAGACCGCGCAGGCGCCCCCGCCCGAGCCGCCGACGGAAATCGAGGAGCGCCCGGTCGAATCGCTCTCGCCCGAGGCGCGCCGGCAGCAGGCGCACGGGCTGCACGGGCGAATGGTCCGCCAGCTCGGCCCGGGCACCAAGGCCTGGCAGGTGATGAAGCGCACCGCGATCGGCACCTTCAACGACGGCTTCATTCACGCCGGCAACCTCGCCTATCTGGCGATCTTCTCGATCTTCCCCTTCTTCATCCTGGGCGCGGCGCTGTTCTCGCTGGTCGGCGAGGAAAGCGAGCGCGCCGCCAGCATCAACGCGGTGCTGGTCGCGCTCCCCCCCGTGGTGGGCAATGTCATCGAGCCGGTGGCGCGCGACGTGATCGCGGCGCGCAGCGGCTGGCTGCTGTGGGCGGGCGCGCTGGTCGCGCTGTGGACGGTGGGCAGCCTGGTCGAGACGATCCGCGACATCCTGCGCCGCGCCTACGGCACGCGGATGATGCACGCCTTCTGGAAATACCGGCTGCTTTCCGCCGGGGTGATCGTCGGCGCGGTCTTTCTGCTGATGCTCTCGCTGATCGCGCAATTCCTGATCGGCGCCGCGCAGGAGGTGATCGAGGCCTATTTCCCGCAGCTGGTCGACCGGGTCAACGATCTGCGGCTGACGCGGATCATCCCCGCGCTCGGGCTGTTCGGATCGCTCTACCTGATCTTCTACACGCTCACGCCCTCGCAATACCGCGACAGCCGCTATCCCAAATGGCCCGGCGTCCTGCTGACCACGGTGTGGTGGATCCTCGTCGCGATCCTGATGCCGATCGTGCTACGCAGTTTCTTCACCTACGATCTCACCTACGGCAGCCTCGCCGGGATCATGATCGCGCTGTTCTTCTTCTGGCTGGTGGGGCTGGGCGTGGTGCTCGGTGCCGAGCTCAACGCCGCGCTGGCCGAGACCCCCGAGGAAGAGCGCCACGCGATCGCCGCGAGCGAACCGGAGCCGCGAGACCACGATACAACAACCGAAAGGAACCCCGAATGAGCGGATTGATGGCAGGCAAACGCGGGCTGATCATGGGCCTCGCCAACGACAAATCGCTGGCCTGGGGCATCGCCAAGAAGCTGCGCGAACAGGGCGCCGAACTGGCCTTCTCCTACCAGGGCGAGGCGCTGAAGAAGCGCGTCGGTCCGCTGGCCGAGCAATTGGACAGCGATTTCGTCTTCGAATGCGACGTCTCGGACATGGACGCGCTCGACCGGGCCTTCGCCACGCTCCAATCGCGCTGGGAGACCATCGATTTCGTCGTCCACGCGATCGGCTTTTCGGACAAGAACGAGCTGCGCGGCAAATATGTCGACACCAGTCTCGACAACTTCCTGATGACGATGAACATCTCGGCCTATTCGCTGGTCGCGGTGGCCAAGCGCGCGCGCGCGATGATGCCCAATGGCGGATCGATCCTGACGCTGACCTATTACGGCGCGGAGAAGGTGATCCCGCATTACAACGTCATGGGGGTCGCCAAGGCGGCGCTGGAATCGAGCGTGCAATATCTGGCGAACGACCTCGGCCCCGAGAACATCCGCGTCAACGCGATCAGCGCGGGGCCGATCAAGACGCTGGCCGCCAGCGGGATCGGCGATTTCCGCTACATATTGCGCTGGAACGAGCTCAATTCCCCGATGCGCCGCAACGTGACGATCGAGGATGTCGGCGGGTCGGGGCTCTATTTTCTGTCCGACCTGTCATCGGGCGTCACCGGAGAGGTTCACCATGTCGATGGCGGCTATCACGTGGTGGGGATGAAGCAGGAAGACGCACCCGATATCGCGCTGGATTGAGGGAGGGCCGGTTCCGACAGGGTTGCTCGGAAGAGCAGTCTAACGGCTCAACGGGGTCCGCCTAAGCGTGACGCCCGCGACTGGCGATCCGCATTCGCATAGGACGAGGTCGCGTTCGCGGTGGGATCGTAATAGCGATCGATACGATTGCGGATGCGATTTTCGACCCGATTGTTGATGCGCGAATCGATCCGGTCCAGCGGCTCGCGCATCACCGGCCCGTCGCGGGTCGTCTGGCGCTGACCCACCTCACCGATACCGGTATCGGCGGTGCGTGCGGTTTCGCTCAGCCCCTCGTTCTGGGTCCCTGCCTGTTCGAACTCTTCCACCTCGCTCTCGGGATCGAGAGGTTGCTGCTGTGCCGCCACGGGCGCTCCAAGGCCAAGCAGCAGAGCAGCGGCGGCACCTGCGATGGTGGGTCCTATACGAGGGGTCGCAATGGCGATCATGGGCGTGCTCCTGCGGGCGCGAGCGAGGCCCGTTCGATCTGACCCGACACCCCGGCAATGTCATCCGACGAACGCGCGATCAGCGACAGCGTCTGCACCGGGCAGTCGCCCGGAACCATGAGGCGGCCTTCGAACTCGCCATTCGCCACATCCGAATTGGGCACTTCGACCCGACCGAGTTCGCGTCCATCCTGGCACTGCAGCACCCAATAGGGGCTCGATCGGTCGGGCTGGTCAATCGCGCGGCTCCGCCCCGTCAATCGGTAGGCACCGGGCGGAAGCAATTGGGTTTGCTGCACGAGCGGGCCTCCGGTGCCGGGGGGAAGCGAGAAGTCCAGGACGCCGCCCTCGCCCTCTTGCAGAATCGCCGAAGAAAGACCCGGCGCAAGGCTGGGCATCCAGTCGAACACCGCGCGTGTATTGGGATTGAGGGCGAACTCGGGGTCGCGCGAGCGGTTGCGGGCGGCACCCGGTCGGAATTCGCTGTAATAGGCCCAGGCATCGCTAATCTCGCCATCCGCCATCAGCCCATTGACCAGAGCGGCGCGCAGATCGTCGGTAACCGGAAGGTCGATCGACTCGCCTTCGCGGAAGAAGGCCAGCCCTGCCACCGGGTCGATGCCGCTGGTCGCGACCCGGCTCAGGAAGCTTTCGGCCCAGACCGGCTCGGTCTGCATGATCGGCAGCAGCGCTGCGCGCACCTTGGGTTCGGCAAGCGCTGCAGCAAGATTGGGCAGAAGCAGGCCGGGTGCCTCTCTGGAGGTCCGCAGAGCGATGTCGTAGCTGCGCAAGGCGGCTGCGATATCGCCGCGGTTGACGGCTTCCTCGATCGCCCAGATCTGCGGACGAAGCTCGCGGCGCGACAACAGCAGCGAATATTCAAACAGGTCGCGGGCGCGTTCGGTCTCGTTCCGCAATTGCGCCTGAAGTCCGAGTACGCTGAGCGCCTCGACCGCAGTGGGATCCTTGAGCAGCGCGAGCCGGGCGAGACGGCTCGCTTTGGAATTGTCATCGGTGCTCGGCGCCATCGCGAATTCCTGCTGCGCGGCGGCAGCAAGGATGACGCCGTTCCCCGGTGCAAGCGCGGTGGCACGGATGGGATCGGCAGACTCGACCAGGCGAGCGAAGGAATCACCCACGCTCATGAGCCCGAGCGTGATCGCCCCCAACGCCAGCCCGAGGCGCCCGAACCACTCGCGTCGCGAGCGGCGGGGTGTCGATCGACGCGAAGACGAAGGGCGGCGGCTTTTGGGCATCACGCGGCCGCGTTCTTCCCGTCGCGTCCGTAGCCATAGCCGTAATCGTAATCATACCCGAAATGGGCCTTGCGGGCATCGAACTTGGTCACGATTCCGCCGAACACCTTGACCCTGGCGCTGGCCAGTCGCCCGAGCGCCGTTTTGACCTGGGTCGACCGGATGCCATGCGATTCGACCGCGTAAATCACGCCGTCCAGTTGCGAACCGATAAGCGGCGCATCGGCCAGGCCCAGCACCGGCGGGCTGTCGACAACCACGTGATCGTAGGTTTTCAGCAGTCGCTCGACCAGCAGGCTGAGACGGGCGCCGGTCAGCAGTTCGGCCGCGTTGGGCGGGATCGGCCCCGCCGTCATCGCATCGAGGCCAAGATCTTCCATCCGGAAAACGAGGCTTTCGATGGCCTCGTCGCCGGTAAGGAAATTGCTCAAACCGCGGTCGTGATCGACCCCGGCAAGCTGGTGGACCGAGGGCGAACGCATATCGCCATCGATCAGGATGACCCTGCGGCCCGAGCGCGCCAGCAGCGTCGCCAGCGAGAGCGCGGTCGTCGACTTGCCCTCGCCGGGACGCGTCGAGGTGACCGAGAAGGCGCGGGGTATGCCGTGCTGGGTGGTGAACCCGAGATTGGTCTGAATCGCCAGATAGGCATCGACCAGCTCGGACTTGCGATCCAACAGCGATTCCATCGGCGTTTCGTCTTCGACCTTGGGTACGGAACCCAGCAGCGGAAGGCCCAGCCGGCGCTGCAACTCGGTCGGGTCGCCAATCGATTCGTCGAGCTGTTCGAGACCCAGCGCAATCGCCACGCCGAGCAGAAGACCGCCAAGCAGCGCTATCAACATATTCAGGATGAGCCTCGGACTCGAGGGGAGCTGCGGAATATCCGCGAGATCGACGATCGCGACATTGTTGACGCCGACACCGCCCGCCACGCCGATTTCCTCGAAACGCTGGAGCAGGCCGTCGTAGAGCGCCTGGTTGGTGTCCACTTCCTGTTCGAAGATATTGTATTGGATCGAGCGCCGACGCAGATCGAGAAACTCTGCCTTCAGCGCATCGACGCGTGCCTGCAAAGCGGATTCACGCTGCACGGCTTGGCGGTATTCGGCCTGAACCGAGCCCGAAACCCGCGATTCTTCGCGCGTGATCGCGCTGTCCAACGCGCTGATTTGCTGCTGAAGCGCCTCGGCTTCCGGGTAGCCGGGCTCGAAACGAACCATCAGCTCTTGATATTCTGCCGCCAGTTCGGCGCGCCGCTCGCGCAAATTGTTGATCGCGGTGTTGCCGAGGGCTGCTGCGGTGCTGCCGGCGTTACCGGCCTGGCGGAAACGCGCTTCGGCGGCGATGCGATCGGCGATCGCCTCGCTCAACGCCGAGTTGAGGGTGGCCAGATTGTCTGCCACGATCGGACGCTCCTCGGCGCCTTCGCTGGTGGCAGGAAGATTGATGATCTCCTGATTGGAGGCGTAGGTCACCAATTGGCGCTGCGATTCGTCGAGCCGCTGCTTGTAATCCGTCAATTGGCGCTGGAGCGCATCGCGACCGTAGGAAGTCGACTGGACCTTGCGCTCCAGATTGGTCTCGATGAAATTCTCGGCCCAGGCATTCGCGACGCGCGTGGAAAACGCGGGATCCGGACTGGTGAAGCGGATGTCGACGAGGCGCGACAGGCGGGTGGGTTCGATGCTCACATTTTCCAGCAGCACCTCGCCAGCGATCCGCTGGCGCTCGGCGCGGCCCTGAGCGGGATAGCGCCCGTTGCTCATCTCGAATGCAGCCTCGTCGTCTTTGGCCGCATCGAACATCTCGAAGAATTCGGGATCGTCGACCAGATTGAGTTCGGTTGCCACACGCTCGGCGAGGGTGCGCGCTTCCAGCAGACCATATTGGGTCTGGTAGAACTCCTGATCGGCGATGCTGGTTTCGCGCTCGACACCTTCGAAATTGGTCACCTGATCGGATTCGCGCAGGATCTCGATCGTCGACGCCGCCGTATATTGCGGCGTCATCAGCAAGGTCACGACGAGGCCGAGCGCCATCATGGCGATGGT
>JAHJWA010000257.1 GCA_018828205.1 Alphaproteobacteria bacterium | reverse complement strand
GCGGGTCAAGGACAGGCCGTCCCGGCCTGCCGCGCGAGCGGCGCGCAGCGTCCTTGAGGCGCGCCGGGGCGGGTGGCCCTGCACCCGATGTCTCTTTGCTAAGCACTGGAAAGAGAACCAAAGCCGGCGGAACGGTTTTGAGAATGGCGCGCCGTCTGGATCGATATAGCCACCCCGGCTATGGAAAAGCCCGCCATTGCTGGCGGGCTTCCCATAATCCAGTGACGATGAGGGGAGGCTTGCGCCCGCGTGTCTCAAAGCCGATGGCGAATAGATAGTGAGCTGCTGGCCAGAAGTCAATTCAAAAGCGAAAGTGACTCAACTGGCGATTGACGTAGGCGCCGATTCTCAACAAACGGAGCTATGCCATTCACTGCCGATGAAGTTACGCACTTGCCGGCCGTTATATCGGGGCCTCGGTTCGCGACCTATTTGCAGGCACGAGGAGGGCATGTTGAGGATGCCCTAGCGCTTTATGTATGGAACGCAGAGGTTTCGGCGGCCTTCATGGTGCCAATTCACCTTTGCGAGGTCGCAATCAGGAACGCTGCCGCAGAAGCCATCGAGGCAGTTCACGGACCCACGTGGCCTTGGGTCAACGGATTCGTCCGCAGTTTGCCTCGACCGAGACGGCCGTTCGACTACGACCCTCAGACCAATTTACGTCAGGTCGCCGGCCGGCAACCGACGGTTGGAAAGGTTGTCTCAGAAGTCAATTTTGCGTTCTGGGAGAAGGTATTTACGACCGGGCAAGACGAGAGGATGTGGAACCCGCATTTCCGGACGGTGCTACCCGGCGCTCCGGGGGCGTTGAGCGTCGCGCAGGCTCGCTCCAAAGTATTTTCGGACCTCGTTACGATCCGGAAATTCAGGAACCGAATCGCCCACCACGAGCCGATCTTCGCCCGAACGCTGAGGGATGACTATGCAGTCATGCGCGAGTTGATCGAATGGCGACGGCCTGACGCGGCAGCTTGGCTCGACAAGGTCGAGCGGATTAGCGCCCTTTTGGCTGCGCGGCCCTAGTCTGCCTTGGATTAGGCGGCAACGCCTCTCCACACCTCGATTTCCGGTGGCCTAGCGACACCAGGGCCGAAGACCATAATCTCAGACCCTTCGTAGCGGCTACGGGCCGACCAACTTAACCCAAAAGTTTCATGGTCATAGGCGCTGTATAGTTGCGTGATAGGGTCGGTATTATCGTAAGAGACAATCCATTTTTGTCGGATACTGCAAACAAGGTCAGCTATCGCGGCATGATCATCATGTTTGTAGTGATTTTGGTAGAGCTTCTTGCCTTTGGTGTAGTATGGCGGGTCAAGATAGACTAACGACCGCTCCGGGATTTTTGGAAGATGGTCTCGGATAAGGACCAAAGCATCAACATTCGTAAGGGAAATTCGTGAGCTGTAGCTAGCGATTTTCTCAATTCGTTTGATCAGATCGGGCCGATTGAATCGCGCATCTATTTTCCACTCGCCGCTCTGGTCATTACCTCCGATCACCCCGCCTCCGATGATGCCCGAACGGTTTGTGCGATTGAGATAGAACGTCGAGAAACCTAGCTCCAGAATCCCGGCGTCGGGATCGCGCTGCACGGCCTTCTGACGCAAACGCTCCTCAAGCGTGACGGGCGTATCCCGGATGAGCGCGCACAACTCGTCGGGCTGACGAAGCACAGCATCCCAAAACGCATGCACTGAACGGTTGAGGTCGTTTAAGTGAATACGGCTGACATATTCGAGATAAAGCAGGGTGATGCCGATTGCGGCACCGCCCGCATAGGGCTCCACATATTGGCCGCCGACGAGGTTGTTAAGCTTCAGCAGGTCAATGACATACTGCGCCAGGCGGGCCTTACCGCCCGGATAGCGAAGCGGAGTGTTGTACTGCATCGAAGCTCCCCGGAGGCGGATGCGTAACGCAAACCACGCGATCTGCCCAGCTACAACTAGCCCAGATCGATCGCGTCATGGATCCGGCGGAACAATGGATGCCAGCGCTGCCACGCGACCTTGATCTGGTGGGCGTCGGGCACATGATTGCGATCATGCATGGCCCGATGCAGAGATCGAATTGAATGACTTTGGGTCCGGTCCTCCGACAGGCCGTTGTGCGCATCGGCGAGATCCTTTGCCGTGCGGTCGTGATCTATTTTGTCGAGCACCTTCTTAACTTTGGTCTCCAGTTGGATTCCGAAGTCGCTCCAATCACTCCTTCCTGACGGTGGCCGCGCTCCGATATGCTCGAGGTAGGCCTCACAGGAGAGTTCAAGAAACACCCGCAACAACATGGCGGCGGAGTTAGGTCGCGATGCAACATCTGCACCTCTGCACTCATTATACAGGCCGATCAGGCGATTGCCGCTTACATGGAGCGTATTCCGCCTGTCCGTCGGAGCCAGCGTCTTCCGTGTAAGCGGGTCTCGGCGCGGATTGCGACCCGTAGCGTTGGCGTCTTCTTCACTCGATGTGGCATCCGCCCCTTCGCGGTCGGTGGACAATCCGCCGGGCTTGCCCTCTCTAGAGCGCGCTCCGCTGTTGCCTGATGTGTGATCGGCCCGGTCACTCTCCTCTGACCGATCTCCTGCTGCGGGTCGCTCTTCATCGGTGACACCAGCCTCCGGCGGGTCAATCTCGGCGAGCAAATCCTTGAGAATTGCGACCCGTTGGCCCTTGGACTTGATGGCATCTACCGCGACGTCGGAAGCTCGCAAGATAGCCCAAAGGATTTCCTCTGCCCGAGCGGGATCGGGGCCCAAATCGATATGGGGTGCAATCGCTCGAATTTTGATGCCGTACTCGGAAGAGAATTCCTCTGAAAAGGTCCCAAACATTCGGTCGGCATTCGTAGTCCGGTCACGGATTCCAACGCCGTCAGCGAGACCTTCTATTGTACTCGTTGTCAGGTGCTCCATTACAACCATGGACAAGGTTCGGCGTCGCCCGATGGCCTTGTTTGCTCGGTCCTGGGCGAAAGGATCCCAGGCTTCCAGCCCCCGGCCATCTTGATCGTTTGTGTGCCGTCGATACACGTCAGGCCGAGCGGCATCGACGGAAGCGTAAAGGACGGCGCGCACCTGCCGAACCGGGCTTTCCTTAAACTGCTGTCCGAGTTCGCGGAATCTTTTCTCCCAAGGCGTTCCGTCGGCGAGGGCAGGCTCGTTTAGAATTTTCAACGCCGTAACGCGGCGGTTGCCTTCGCAAACGACGTATTTCCCGGCATTTTCCGGCCTTGGGTCAGGCGCGAGCCAGACGAACTCACCCGCACTTAGTCCGCGGTCTTGAATCTCTTCGGCAAGAGCTACGATCTTCCTTCCCTGCCGTTTGAGCATGGCCTTCAAGGCAGCGGGTTGGTTGGCGTTTGGCTCCAGGCGGAAATTGTCCTCATCGACCAGTAGGTCAACGACATTGAAGACGCCGACGTCCTCTGTCGTCAGCCGCTGCGCCTCGCGAGAACCCTCAGATTGATCTGCCATTCGCCCCCCAACCCAGTCAGGTTGCCACTTTCACAACCAGAGAGCTAGTCGTGGCGCAGACACCGAAGACGCTACCTGCGCTGGTGGCCTCGGCGGAGCCTGCCTTCCCCAAGTAGATGTGAAAATCATCGTGCACCAAAAAGGGCGGGCCCGTCACCGGACCCGCCCTCTTCTGTCCCGGCTCAAGGCCGGGATGACAAGACGTCGTGGACTAGAGAAGGATCAGAAGTCCATCCCGCCCATGCCGCCGCCGATGCCGCCCATGTCGCCGCCGCCGCCGCCGGCCGAGG
>JAHJWA010000256.1 GCA_018828205.1 Alphaproteobacteria bacterium | reverse complement strand
CCGGCCTGCGCCGCCCCGCGCACAGCGTCGTCATTGTCGAGCAGCCAGCGCATCTTAGTGCCCGAGAAATAGGGATCGAGCAGCAGCCCGGTGCGGCGCTGGATCTCGGCCTCGTGGCCGGCGTCCTTGAGCTCGGCGCAGAAAACGCTGGTTCGCCGGTCCTGCCAGACGATCGCGCGCGCCAGCGGTTCGCCGCTCGCCTTGTCCCAGGCGACCACGGTCTCGCGCTGATTGGTGATCCCGATCGCGGCGATGGCGCCGGCATCCTTGCCGATCGCCTCGCGCGCGCAGGCCAGCGTCTTGTCCCAGATCTCGCGCGCATCGTGCTCGACCCAACCGGGGCGCGGATAATGCTGCGTGATCTCGGCCTGGACCACGCGCAGCATCGTGCCGTCGGGTGCGAAGACCATCGCGCGGGTGGATGTGGTGCCCTCATCGAGGACCAGAATTGTCTCTCCCATGGCGGACAGCCTTATCCCGTGCACGCGCTGCAAGTCGAGGCGCCATATCGGATGCTCGACTAACAGGGCCTGCGTCCCCATATGCGGGCCATGGCAAAGGCACCGCCCAAACCCTGGCCCACCGGCCAGGCCGAACAGATCGAGCCGCTGGTGCGCCGCGTGCTTGCGCCCAACCCCTCGCCCTTCACCTATACCGGCACCCAGACCTATATCGTCGGACTGGGAGATGGCTGCGCGGTGATCGACCCCGGACCCGACGAGCCGGCGCATCTCGCGGCGCTCGAGGCGGCGATCGGGGAAGAGCACGTCGTCGCGATCATGTGCACCCACACCCACCGCGATCACTCGCCCGCCTCGCGTCCGCTGGCGCGGCGCACCGGTGCGCCGATCGTCGGCTGCGCGGCGCTTGCCTTCGATACCGAAGGACCGCGCGCCGACGAGGGCTTCGATCCCGATTACGCGCCCGACCGGGTGCTGGCGGATGGCGAGGCGATGACCGGGCCGGGCTGGACGCTGACCGCGGTCGCGACGCCCGGCCACGTATCCAACCATCTGTGCTTCGCGCTCGAGGAAAGCGGCGCGCTGTTCAGCGGCGATCACGTGATGGGCTGGTCGACCAGCGTCGTCGTCCCACCCGATGGCGATATGGGCGATTATATGAAAAGCCTGCAATTGCTCCACGAGCGCGACGACCGCGTGCTCTATCCCGCGCATGGCCCCGCGGTGACCAAGCCGCGCCAGCTGGTGCGTTCGATGATCGGCCACCGCCGCCAGCGCGAGAACCAGATTCTGAGGCTGCTGGGCGAAGAACGCCAGCAGGTCGCCGAGCTGGTGACGCAAATGTACAAGGGGCTCGACCCCAAGCTCACCAAGGCGGCGGCGCTTTCGGTGACCGCGCATCTCATCGATCTGGAACGCCGCGGCCTCGTGGCCCGTTCGGAGGATATATGGCAGACCAGTTGAAGACCCAGAGCGCGAGGACGGGCGGGACGCTCGAGCCCCGCGTGGAACGCGATGCCCGGGTGGCGCAGCGCAGCCGCCTGAGAGGCGCGCCGTGGCTGGTGGTGTTCATCCTGCTCGCCGCGGTGGTCTGGCTCGCCTGGCGCGCGTTCCTCTATCAGGAGGAAGGCGATCCCGTCGGCAGCGCGATGCTGGCCTTCGAGCGCCAGAACTCGCTCACCGTCTTCAGCTCGCGCTTCGAGGTTGTCGCCGAGAGCGAGGACACCCGCGGCGTGATGGGTCTGCCCGTGCTGCGCTCGCGTCAGGCGACGATCATTCCGGCCTCGGTCGAATACCGGCTCGACCTCTCGACCATGGACCGCGGCGATTTCGCCTGGGATGCCGAAGGCGACACGCTCAACGTCACCCTCCCCCAGATTCAGACCACCACCCCCAATCTCGACGAGGCGCAGGCGCGGGTCTTCACCGAGGGCACCTGGGTGACCCGCGACGCCTCGCAGGATCTGGCGCGCAACAATTCGCGCCAGGCCGAAGCCAAGGCCAGCGCCTTCGCCCGCAACCCCGAGGTGCTCGCGCTGGCGCGACAGGCGGCCAAGGCTGCGGTCCGCCAGAACCTCGCCATCCCGCTGCAAGTGGCGGGCTATGGCGACGTCCGCGTGCTGGTGCGCTTCGAGGACGAATCCGAGGCGAGCTAGGCACGCGATCGATTGACCGGCGTGCGCGGGTTCGGGTAAATATCGTCCTATCATTGAGGTCGCTCGACTCATCCCTAGGGGGGAGGACTGGGACCATGGCGACTATCGCATCACCGCAGACCGCACCGGCGAGAAAGGGCAACGCCCGGTTCTTTGCCGTCATGGCATTCGCAATGTCGGCCATCATCGTGGCCGGTTTCTCGCTCCAGCTCGCCATGGGCCGGTCGAGTTTTGCCGCTCCTGTCGCCTATCACATCCACGGCGTTACCTTCATGGGCTGGGTCGCCCTGTATCTGGCCCAGCACGTTTCGGCGGCGCGGGGGAACTGGACGTTGCATGTTCGCCTCGGCAAGCTCGCCTATGTCTGGATCGCCGCGATGGTGGCGACCGGCTGCGCGATCATGATCACGGTCGCGCGGCGCACCGGCGGACCGTTCTTCTTCGACGTCAACGAGTTCCTGATCAGCAATGTGGCGTTGCTGCTGTGTTTCGGGGGGCTCGCCTATTGGGCGCTGCAGCGGCAACGCTACACCGGCTGGCATCGCCGTCTGATGCTTGTCGCCATGGCGATGCTCACCGGACCCGGACTGGGTCGCCTCCTGCCGCTGCCGCTGATGATACCCCATGCCTGGACGACGACGATCGTCCTCACCTTCGCTTTCCCGCTGATCGGGATGATCGCCGACCTGCGCCGGGACCGCCGCATCCATGCCGCCTATTGGTGGGGGACGGGAATCTACGCCGCAAGCTTCATCGTCTCGATGCTCCTCGCCAACAGCGTCTGGGGCATAGCGATCACCGAGGCCGTCATCGCCGGCACACCCGGTGCCGAGCGGCCGATGCAGGCCTATCTCCCTGCAGACTTCACCCCGTGAAAGCATAACCCCCTCGCAAGCGTGACCTTTCGGCCTATATGCTCGCGGTAAAGCGAGCTTAGGACGAACAGCATGACTGCCCAGACCACCCCGCCCACCGGCACCGACCTGCTTGGAGAGATCGATCGCCTGCGCAAGGAGCGCAACGCGGTGATCCTCGCGCATTACTACCAGAGCCCCCAGATCCAGGACCTCGCCGATTTCGTCGGCGATTCGCTCCAGCTGAGCCAGATGGCGGCCGAGACCGATGCCGATGTGATCGCGTTCTGCGGGGTCAAGTTCATGGCCGACACCGCCAAGATCCTGAGCCCCGAAAAGATCGTCGTGTTGCCCGATATGGATGCCGGCTGCAGCCTTGAAGACAGCTGCCCGCCCGAGAAGTTCAAGGCCTTCCGCGAGGCGCATCCCGATCACATCGCGCTGACCTACATCAATTGCTCGACCGAGGTGAAGGCGCTCTCCGACGTGATCGTCACCAGTTCGAGCGCCGAGACGATCCTTCAGCAGATCCCCAAGGACCAGAAAATCATCTTCGGTCCCGATCGCCATCTGGGCGGCTATCTCAGCCGCAAGTTCGACCGCGAGATGCTGCTCTGGCCCGGGGTCTGCATCGTCCACGAGGCCTTCAGCGAGACCGAGCTGCTCAAGCTCAAGCAGCAATATCCCGGCGCGCCGATCGCGGCGCATCCCGAATGCCCGCCGACGATCGTCGATCACGCGGATTACGTCGGCTCGACCAGCGGCATCCTCCAGTTCGCCGAGACCTTCGAGGGCGACACGCTGATCGTCGCCACCGAGCCGCATATCATCCACCAGATGGAAAAGGCGCTGCCGAGCAAGAATTTCATCGGCGCGCCCGGCGCCGACGGCAACTGCAGCTGCAACATCTGCCCCTATATGGCGCTCAACACGCTGGAGAAACTCTACACCTGTCTGCGCGATCTCGAACCCCGGATCGAGATCGAGGAAGGTCTGAGGCTCCAGGCCAAGCGCAGTCTCGACCGCATGCTCGAATTGGCAAGCGGGACGATCGGCCATGGCGATCTGGGCAAAATATAGGTTCGCGTTCCTGTCGTTTTGAGTCACTTGTAGGCAAACCGGCGCTTGGCGGGCCCGCTCGAGGGACGCATTTGCGCCATCGCGAATTTGCAGGGGGCATAGGCAATTGGCTGCAAGGGGCCCGATCGGGGGCATCAGAGACTGGATGATCCACCGGCTGGTGGCCAATTACTGGTCGCTACCGCTGGTTGCAGTCTTGGTCGCGCCGCTGATGGCGGGGCTGGTGCTGTGGGCCGATGCCGAAGGCGCCGGGCGCTGGCTCCACGAGCAGGGCCTTGCGCTCTTCGTCGCGGCCGACACCGCGCAGGACGTCGCCGCCGCGATCGTCGGCGTCAACGCCGCTTTTCTCACGCTCTACTGGTCGATCGTGCTGATCGTGCTGACGCTCGCCACCGGCAATCTCGGTGTCCGGCTGGTCGATCGCTGGCTCGACAAGGGGTTGGTCCGGCTGTCGATGGCGGGCCTCACCTTCTGCCTGGTGTTCTCGGTCATCGTCTTCGCGCGCATCGATGCCGAGGCGCCGATCGCGCTGGTCCCGCATTTCGCTCTCGCCGCCGTGTTGGTGCTCGCCGCCGTCAATATCGCCATGCTCGGGGTCGCAATCCACGATCTGGGCCGGACGATGTTCATCGACCGCTCGGTCGCGCATATCGGACGCGAGGCGTCGAGCGTCGCAGTGCCCGTCATTGCGGCGGCGCCCTATGCGGGCGAATGGGCCCATGCGGTTCGCGCCCCGCGCGACGGCTACGTCCAGAGCATAGATCTGAAGAAGATCGCCGGAGAACTTGCCGGTCACCCGGGCGCGGTTCGCTTCTGCGTTGCCCCCGGCCAGCACGTCCTCGAGGGCGAGGCGCTGGTGCGTTTCGAACGCACGCCAGCGGGCGACGAACCGGTGCTTTCCGCTGCCCCGATCAGCGATTTTCGCTCGGGCATCGAATCGACGGTCTTCCAGGTTCGCCTGCTGGTGGAAGTGGCGGCGCGGGCGCTGTCGCCGGGGATCAATGATTTCTACACCGCGATCGCCTGCGCCGACCAGCTTGCCGCCGCGATCGCGGGTCATGCGGAGACCTGGGTCGACGACGGCATGATCGCCGCCTATCCGCCCGATCCGCGTTTGGAACTGCCGGGCCAGGATTTTCGCGGATTGTTCGAGGCGCCGCTCAAGGCCTTCCGCCAGTCGGCCAGCGATTATCCCGCGGTCGCCATCCGCATGATCGACAATTACGCCCGGCTCGTAGCCCTGCTCGGCGACCGCCGATGCCCGACCGCCCTGCTTGCCTTTCTTCGGGCCAGTGCGGTGAACCTCCACGACCATGCGGCGGCCAGGACCGGTTTTGTCGGCGACCGCGATGATCTCGCCGCCGCCCTGGGCCGCTTCCCGCAGCCCGAGGATGCACCATGACCCGGTTGCGCGTGATCTGGCAGAGCATCAACGCCAGCTACTGGTTCCTCCCCGCGATCTTCTCCATCGGTGCGCTGGTGCTGGCGCTGGTCACGACCTGGCTCGACCGCAGCGGCTGGGCGGAGTTTCTCGACGACATCGTCTGGCTGCAGCCTGCGCGCCCCGAGGGCGCGAGCAACATGCTCACCGTTATCGCGGGTTCCATGATCGGGGTCGCCTCCACGGTCTTCTCGATCACCATCGCCGCGGTGGCCTATGCCAGCGGCAATTACGGCCCGCGATTGCTGACCAATTTCATGGAGGATCGCGGCAATCAGTTCAGCCTCGCGACCTTCATCGGCACCTTCGTCTACGCGATCACGGTTCTGCGCACCGTCCGCGCCGAGCATGAGGTGCCC
The DNA here is from genome assembly GCA_018828205.1 of Alphaproteobacteria bacterium. Classification (GTDB taxonomy): domain Bacteria; phylum Pseudomonadota; class Alphaproteobacteria; order Sphingomonadales; family Sphingomonadaceae; genus Qipengyuania. The sequence continues at coordinate 10,759 of JAHJWA010000256.1, read as the reverse complement.
GCCAGCGCCGAGGACGCCATGGCCACGGCGCTGCCCGGCTTCGTCCCGCAATTGTCGCTGCTGGTGGCCTTCGGGCTGATGGGCCTGTCGGTCGCGGTGCTGGTCTATTTCCTCAACCACATTCCCGCCTCGATCCGGGTGAACTCGGTGCTCAAGGGCATCGGAGCCCGCCTCCTCAAGGACATCATCGAGCGCTTCCCCGACCGGAACACCGGCAAGAGAGCCAGCTCGGCGCCCCAAGGCACCGCGATCGTCGCCAGCGGCACCGGCTACATCCAGGCGATCGGCTTCGCCCGCCTGGAGCGGATCGCCAAGCGCGAGAACGGCAAGCTCAAGCTGGCGGCAAGGACGGGCGATTTCGTCCATCCCGAAGTCACGATCGCCTTCTGGTCCGACATGGACTCGGTCGAGGATTGCCCCGACGACGAAGTGCGCGACTGCTTCACGCTCGGCAGCATGCGCACGCCCAGCCAGGACATGCAGTTCCTGATCGACGAACTGGTCGAGATCGCCTTGCGCGCGCTGTCGCCGGGCATCAACGATCCCTTCACCGCGGTGACCGCGGTCCACTGGCTGGGCGCCGCCACCGCCCAACTCGGCTATCGCGATCTCACCCGCAGCTATGCCAAGGACGGCGAGGAACCGCATCTCGTCCTGCTCGAGGACGATTTCGAGCATTATCTCGCACGCGGCTTCGGCGCGGTTCGCGGCGGGATCGCCACCAATCGCATCGCGACGCAGGTGACCTTCGATGCGCTGGTCGATGCCGCGAGCATGGTGGACGACGAAAGCCGTCGCGCGGCGATCCGGCAGGAAGGCGATTTGCTGGTGAGCCAGGCGCGCGAGCATCTCGTCGGGCCCGAACTGGATGCGGTGGAGGCACGCTACCAGCGCTTCCGCGAAAAGATCGAACGCTAGGCGAGCTTGGGCGGCGGCGCGGAGCGCGCGAGCACCAGCGCCCCCGCCAGCAACGCCATCCCGGCGATGTCCATCACCGTCAGCGTCTCGCCGAAGGCGAACCAGCCGACGCAGGCGGCGATGGCGGGCTGGGTCAGCAGCGCCATGCCGATCACCAGCGGCGGGAAGTGCCGCAGCGCGTAGACCAGCAGGCCCTGACCGACCAACTGGCTCGACACCGCGAGCCCCACCAGCGGGCTCCAGCCGGCGGCACCGGGCAGGATCGGTTCGCCAAGCGCGAAGGCCATCGCCAGCATGATCGGCGCGGCGACGCAGCAGACCAGCAGCAGCACGGTCCAGCCCCCGAGCGTCGCCCGCGCGCGCTGCGCAGGGAGCAGGTAGAAGGCGTAACACAGCCCGGCGAACAGGCAGAACAGATCGCCCAGCGCGCTGGCGGCTGAAATCTCCAGGCTGCGGCCCAGCAGGATTGCGGCGCCCGACAGCGCGGCGAGCACCGCCAGCGCCTCGCGCGGGAGCGGTGCGCGGCGCAGCGCGATCAGCCCCCAGAGCATCAGGATCACGCTGCCCGAATTGCCGAACAGCACGGCATTGCCCAGCCGGGTCATTTCGATGCCGATATGCCAGCTCGCCAGATCGACCGCGAAGAACACCCCCGCAAGTGCAACCAGCCACAGCAGCCGCCGGTCGAGCGGCGCGCCGCTGCGTTCGCGCCAGGCGAGCCAGGCGATCAGCGGGATCGGCAGCGCCAGCCGCCAGAACCCGGCGCTGACCGGGCCGGTGTCGGCCACCCGGACGAACCACGGCCCGAACGCCAGCGCCGCATTGCCCGCCAGCAGCGCGGCGAAGTGCCAGGGACTGGCCTGATAGGCTTTCTTTGCCGGAGCTGCGCTTGTCACTGTCATGGCCGCTCCCTAGCTCCCAGGCCACGACACACCAGCAAAATGGATATCCGCACATGCACGACAAGCTTTTCGAACCGCTGAAATTGGGTGCGATCGAGGCCAGCAACCGCGTCATCATGGCGCCGCTCACGCGCGGCCGCTCGACCCAGCCCGGTTCGGTCCCTAACGAGATGATGGTCACCTATTACCGCCAGCGCGCCAGCGCCGGGCTGATCATCAGCGAAGCGACCGGGATCAGCGTCGAGGGCTTGGGCTGGCCCGCCGCACCCGGCATCTGGAGCGACGAGCAGGTCGAGGGCTGGAAAGCGGTCACCAAGGCGGTTCATGAGGAAGGCGGCAAGATCGTGCTGCAGATGTGGCACATGGGCCGTCTGGTCCACCCGCTGTTCCTCGGCGGCGAGCCCCCCGTTTCCGCCAGCGCCACGCAGGCGCCCGGCCATGCGCACACCTTCGAGGGCCGCAGGGATTACGAACCCGCGCGCGCGCTCGGGCTCGAGGAAATCTCGCGCGTGGTGGCCGACTATCGTCACGCCGCCGAGAACGCGAAAAAGGCCGGGTTCGACGGCGTCCAGCTGCACGGCGCGAATGGCTATCTGGTCGACCAGTTCCTGCGCGACAGCACCAATCTGCGCGAGGACGAATACGGCGGTTCGCCCGAGAACCGGGTGCGCTTCCTGCGCGAAGTGCTCGAAGCGCTGGTCGACGTCTGGGGCGCCGACCGCGTCTCGGTCCGCCTGTCGCCCAATGGCGAGACGCAGGGCTGCGACGACAGCGATCCGGCGGCGACCTTCGGCGCGGCGGCGCGCGTGGTCGAGGAGCTCAAGCTGGGCTTCCTCGAATTGCGCGAACCGGGCCCCGAGGGCACCTTCGGCCAGACCGAGGTCCCCAAGCAGAGCCCGCTGATCCGCACGATCTACACCGGGCCGCTGGTCCTCAATTCGGACTACACCGCCGAGGAAGCGGTCGCCGATATCGAGGCGGACCGCTGCGACGCGGTCGCCTGGGGTCGCTGGTTCATCTCCAACCCCGACCTGCCCGAGCGCATCCGCACCGGCGCCGAGATCGCGCCCAATGTGAACGTGCCGGCCAGCTGGTACGGCAGCGGGCCCGAAGGCTATGTGGATTACCCCAAGCTGGGCGAATAAGGCCCGGCAGCGAGCGGGACGAGGACCTCGCCTGATCCGTCAGGCGTCGTCTTCGTCCGCTTCGACCTCGGGCTCGGCGGTGGCCGCGGCGGGCTCCGCCCCGTCGTCATCGGCAGATGGCGCTGCCGCCGCGTCGGTTGGCTCCCCCGAACCCGCCGCGCTCTCCGCGGCCGCGCGCGGGGCCTGCGAGCGGACCGTATCGAGCGGCAGCATCGCATCGCTGATCGTGCCGCCGATCACCTCGCCCTCGGCGGCGCGGCCGTCGTTGTCGGTCGGTTCGACGATGGGCTCCTCCCCGCAGCCCGCCAGCAGGGCGAGCGGGATCAGGGCGAGCGGGATCAGGGCAGCAGGCAGGCGATGGATCATGGCAGGGCGCTCATCTTTCCGTTCAGCGCGGCGAGGAAATCGTCGAGACGCGCGAGCAATGCCTCATCCCAGCTCTCGGGCGCAAGCGGTTTGCCCAGTCTGGCCAGGCTGGTGACCCCGAATTCCTCGATCCCGCAGGGCACGATGCCGGTGAAATGCGCCAGATCGGGGTCGAGATTGACCGAGAAGCCGTGCATCGTCACCCAGCGCCGCACCCGCACCCCGATCGCGCCGATCTTGGCCTCGCGGCCATCGATATCGCGCGTCCAGATCCCGATCCGCCCCTCGGCGCGCCAGGCCTCGACCCCGATATCGTCCAGCGTGGCGATCACCCAGCCCTCGAGCGCCTGGACGAAGCGGCGGACATCGCGCCCGCGCTCCCTCAGATCGAGCAGGACATAGCCGATCCGCTGGCCCGGTCCGTGATAGGTGTAGCGCCCGCCGCGCCCGGCCTCGACCACCTCGAAGCGCGGATCGAGCAGCTCGCCCGCCACCGCGCTGGTCCCGGCGGTGTAGATCGGCGGATGCTCGAGCAGCCAGACCAGCTCCTTCGCTCCGCCGCGCCCGATCGCCTCGTTGCGCGCCTCCATGGTGGCCAGCGCTTCGCGATAGGGAATCCGGTTCGCGCTGCGGCGAATATCGACCGTTTCGGGGGACGCGACTGACATGGGAGATTGCGTGGCGAGAGCCGCGGCGGTTATCAAGGGCGAAAGAGCCAGATCGGGGAGCACAGCGAATGAAATTGGACCTCAGCGCCGCATGGGACGGAGCGATGGCGATGATCCGCGCCAATCGCGAGGTCGTGCTGGTCCTCACGGGCGTGTTCTTCTTCCTGCCCTATCTCGCCTTCTCGCTGTTCCTGCCCGATACCGGAATCGCCGAAGCCTCCGCCGCGAACGAGACGGACATGGATGCCATCGCGGCGATCGTGATGGAATTCTATGCGGAGTTCTGGTGGGCGCTGCTGCTGCTGGCGCTGATCCAGGCGATCGGCGGGATCGCGAGTCTCGCGGTGCTGGGCGACAATGCGCGCCCCACCGTGGGCGATGCCATCCGGCGCGGCGTCACGCTGCTGCCGACCCAGGTTGGCGCGCAGATCGTCGCCGCGCTGGCGATATTCGCACCCATCATGCTTGCCTCGGGAATCGGCGCGGCCACGGGTTCGCCCGCCATCGCCGGGCTGCTCACGCTGATTGCCCTGCCGATCCTGATCTACATCGCGGTCAAGCTCTCGCTCACCTCGCCCGCCGTCGCGATCGATCAGCTGCGCAACCCGCTCACCGCGCTCGCGCGCTCCTGGCGGCTGACCAGGCGCAACAGCTTTCGGCTGTTCTTCTTCTTCCTGTTGCTGATCGTGGCCTTCGTGGTCGCCTCGACCGTGCTCAATCTGATCATCGGGCTGGTGCTGGCTCTGCTCGGAGAGGAATTGCAGCTCATCGGCCTGGCGATCAGCGGCGCGCTGATCAACGCGATCTTCTCGCTGATCGCCTATGCGGTGCTGGCCTCGGTGCATCAGCAGCTGGCCGGGCAGGCCAGCGCATCGGTGCCGCGCGCCGGCGGCGAGGACTAGGGATCAGGGGCGCAGGCCGAAAAGCCCCTTCAGCCCGCGTCGCTCTTCCAGCCCCAGAACAGCTTGCAGGGCAGCACGTTGAGCAGTTCGAAGCCGCTGTCGATGCGGCGGAAATGCGGCGCCATATAGTCGCGGGCGCGGGCGGTGAACTGATAGACCAGGAAAGCCCCGCCCGGTCGCAGCACGCGGTGGGTGGCCTCGGCGATCGCCGGCGCGACGCCATCGGGCAGCGTCGAGAACGGCAGCCCCGAGAGCACGTAATCGGCCTGGTCGAAACCATGCGCGGCCACGATCTCCTCGACCTCGGCGGCCGAACCCAGCACCGCGTGGAAGCGGCTGTCGGTGATCGTCTTGCGCAGATAGTCGATATAGAGCGGGTTGGTGTCGATGACGATCAGCGTCGCATCGCGGCGCATCCGGTCGAGCACCGGCTGGCAGAAGGTGCCCACCCCCGGACCGTATTCGACGAACAGCCGGCATTCGTCCCAATCGACCGGCGCCAGCATCTTCTCGATGGTGAAGCGCGACGAGGGAATGATCGAACCGACCATCTTGGGATGTTCGAGGAAACCGCGGAAAAACACGCCCCACTGGCCGAACAGGCGCCCGGTCCGCGCCTTGAGATCGTCGCGGCGGAGCGCTCTTGTGCCTTGATAATCGTTCACTAATCGACCCTTGTCTGTGGTCAGCGACCCACGAAGCGACGACGGGTTACAGCTTCAACGCGGCATTGCAACCCGAAGGGGGCGCGCCTAGCGCGGAATCACCATGGCCGACAGCGACCCCTCCCCCACGATAGCGCCCGCGCCGCCGACGCTGCCGCGCTCGATACCGCGCGACCGGATGGCGCTGCTGTTCATGGTGATGCTGGTCACCGCTGCGGGCAACACCGCAATGCAATCGGTAATGCCTTCGATCGGCACCGCGCTGGGCGTCAACGATGTCTGGATCAGCCTCGCCTACAGCTGGTCGGCGCTGCTGTGGGTGGTATGCGCGCCGATCTGGGCCGACCGCTCGGACCAGCGCGGGCGCAAGGCGATGATGGCGCTGGGTCTCTCGGGCTTCATCGTCTCGATGGGTTTCTGCGGCTTCGCGCTGTGGCTCGGCTTGACCAACGCCCTCCCCGCGATCTGGGCGCTGATCGCCTTTGCGGCGGCGCGCAGCCTCTACGGCGGCTTCGGCAGCGCCGCCCCGCCCGCGGTCCAGGCCTATGTCGCCAGCCGCACCCCGCGCTCGGAACGGACGCAGGCGCTGTCGCTGATCGCCTCGAGCTTCGGGCTGGGCACCGTGATCGGCCCCGCGCTGGCGCCGCTGATGGTGCTGCCACTGCTCGGGCTGACCGGCCCCTTCATCATCTTCGCGCTGATCGGAGTGGCGGCGCTGGTGGCGCTGCGGCTGCGACTGCCCAATGACGAGCCGCAATTCCCCGCGCGCGGCAACCCCTATGCCTATGCGGGTGGCTCGACCGCCGGGCACCGCGACGACGGCAACGGCACCGAGTCGAGCGAGCCGATCGACGGGGAAGACGACAGCCTGCCCGAGGGCAAGCTGCGCTGGATGGACCCGCGGCTGCGCCCCTGGGTGACGGTCGGCCTGCTCGGCGGGCACGCACAGGCGATGATTCTGGGGATTTCGGGGTTTCTGGTGCTCGACCGGCTGGGTCTGCGCGACACCCCGGCCGAAGGCGCTGGACCGGTCGGCCTGGTGCTGATGGCCGGCGCGCTCGCGACGCTGCTCGCGCAATGGGGGCTGATCCCGCGGTTGCATCTCGGCCCGCGCGCGGCCTCGCTCTGGGGCATCGCGGTAGCCGCGATCGGCGTCGCGGTGCTCGGCGGGGCGCAGAACCTGCACAGCATCGCGCTCGGCTATGCGATCGCCTCGCTCGGCTTCGGCCTGTTCCGCCCCGGCACCACCGCCGGCACCTCGCTGGCGGTCAGCCGCGCCGAGCAAGGGCGCGCCAGCGGGGTCACCGCCTCGGTGGCGGGCGCCAGCTTCATCTACGCCCCCGCACTCGGGGTGTTTCTCTACAACACCTCGGACTGGCTCGGCTTCGGGCTGATCCTGCTGCTCTGCCTCGCGGTTTTCGCGATCGGGCTGCGCACGCTCCAGCCCGACGAGAAGCTGACCCGCGACCGCGGCTAGAGGATCTCGAGTACCCTGTCCTGCGGGCGGCATAGCCGCACGCCCTTCTCGGTCTCGACCAGCGGGCGTTCGATGAGGATCGGGTCGGCCACCATCGCCTCGAGCACGGTCGCCGCATCGGCCTCGGGCAGGCCGCGCTCCTCGGCATCGGTGCCGCGCAGCCGCAGCCCTTCCTGCGGCGCGATACCGGCATCCCGGTAGAGCTGCTCGAGCTTGCCGGCGCTGGGCGGCTCCTTGAGATATTCGACCACGGTGAGTTCCACCGCCGAAAGGTTCTCGAGGATCGCGAGGGTTTTGCGCGAAGTCCCGCATTTCGGATTGTGCCAGATCGTCGCTTTCATCGATTCCATCTCCTGTGAATTGCGCCCCCGCCCTTAGGCAAAGGCACCGTCCGCGGAAACACCGCGACCGATCAATCCGCGTCTGGACCGTCCGGCGGCGTCATCGCCGGCACCAGCCGCGCGGCATCCTCGGCGCTGATACCGGGCGCCGGCGCGGCGCTGATCGTCTCCTCGCGGCGCGCGACCCGTCCCGCGCGCTCCACCGCGCGGACCAGCCGGGGATAGACCCCGCAGCGGCACAGATTGGGGATCGCCGCGACGATCTCCGCCTCGCTCGGCGAGGAATTGCGCTCGAGCAGCGCGCTCGCCGCCATCGCGATGCCCGGGGTGCAGAAGCCGCACTGGACCGCCTGTTCGGCCACCAGCGCCTGCTGCACCGGGTGCGAGCGGTCGCGCGACAGGCCTTCGATGGTGGTGACGAAACGCCCCTCCGCCTCGGCGATGGTGATCAGGCAGCTGCGCAGCGCCTCGCCATCGACATGGACCATGCAGGCCCCGCAATCGCCGACCCCGCAACCGTATTTCGTCCCGGTCAGATTGGAGGCGTCGCGCAGCGCCCAGAGCAGCGGCGTGTCCGGCTCCATCAGATATTCGACCGGCCTTCCGTTGACGGTCATGCGGGGCAAGCGGCGTTCTCCTGCTGGACGTGGTGGTGTGCTCCTTGGCACGCCTCGCCGCAGATCGGCAAGCGGATCGGCAGGCGGATCGGCAGGCCGAGCTTCCCAAGCTCCCCCGACCGCTATAGGGGCCCGCTGCGATGAGCGAGACGGCCAAACTGACGCGCGGATCGATCCGCGGCCATCTCGTGACGCAGACCACCCCGATGATCATCGGGGTCGCGGCGATCATGTCGATCGGCCTGGTGGATGCCTATTACATCGGCCAGCTCGGCAGCACCGAACTGGCGGCGATCGCCTTCATCTTCCCGATCAGCGTGGCGCTCACCAGCATGGGCGTCGGGGTCATGGTCGGGATCAACTCGGTGGTCGCCCGCGCGCTCGGCGAGGGCCACAGCGACAAGGCCGCGCGGCGCGCCAATCTGGGGATCGTCTTCGCCATCGCCCTGGGCGTGGCGATGGGGCTGGCGCTGTTCGCGCTGCTCGATCCGCTGTTCAGCCTGATGAACGCCGACGCGCAGACCCGGCCCTTCATCCGCGCCTATATGCAGCCCTTCGCGCTGGGCGTTCCGCTGCTGATGACGATCATGGGGTTCAACGGGGTGCTGCGCGGACAGGGCGAGGCGCGCAAAACCAGCTATATCTCGATCTGCTACGCCGCCGCCAATTGGGTGCTCGACCCGATCCTCATCACCGGTGCGCTGGGTTTCGAAGGGTTTGGCATCGCCGGCGCCGCCTATGCCACGCTGGCGGGCTGGGGCATCGCGATCCTGCTCGGTCTCTGGCTGATCCGCAGCACCGCGCTGCCGTTCAAACCGATGCTGATCCGCCAGAGCGCGGTGATCGAACCGCTGGTCGCGATCCTGCGGGTCGCGGGGCCGGCGGCCTTCTCCAATTCGATCAACCCGATCGGGCTCTCGGTTCTCACCGCGCTGGTCGCGGTCGAGGGCCAGGCCGCGGTCGCCGGCTTCGGCGCGGCGGGCCGGCTGCAGAGCTTCGCGGTGGTGCCCCTGCTCGCGCTGTCGGGATCGATCGGCGCCATCGTCGGGCAGAACTGGGGCGCCGGCCTGCCCGACCGGGCGCGCCGCGCGGTCGCCTGGGCGGGCGGGTTCTGCGTGCTCTACGGGCTGGCGGTGGCGGTGCTGCTGTTCGCCTTCGGCGAGCGCTTCGCCAGCCTGTTCAGCGACGATCCCGCGGTGATCGCGCAATTCGCTGCCTATCTCGCGATCGCGGTCTGGGGCTATGCCGGTTTCGGCCTGCTGATCACCGGCAATGGCGTGCTCAACGCGATGGACCGTGCGCCCCTGGCGCTGCTGCAGAGCGCCGCGCGGGTCTTCCTGGTGATGATGCCCTTCGCCTGGCTGCTGCGCGGTGCCTGGGGCGCCGATGCGATCTACGCCGCCGAGCTGGTCGCCAACCTTGCCGGCGGCGCGCTGGCGGCGCTGATCGTCTGGCGGGTTCTGCGCCAGAAAACAGCGGCCTGACATTACCGATCGTTAACCATCCTCCGGCATAGCTACCCCGATACGCAAAGGGGCGGAGACGAAATGGACGATTTGCTGGCGGATTTCGTCGCCGAAACCCGCGAAATGCTCGAGGCGAGCGGCGAGGAGATCGTCGCCTGGGAAGCCGATCCCGCCGACAAGGCCCGGCTCGACACGATTTTCCGCTTCGTCCACACCGTCAAAGGCAATTGCGGCTTCTTCGATTTCCCCCGCCTCGAGCGGCTGAGCCACGCCGCGGAAGACGCGCTGGCCGATTGCCGCGCCGGACGCCGCGACCCCGACCGCGCGCTGGTGTCGGCGGTGCTCGCGATCATGGACCGGATCGGCCGGATGAACGACGCGATCGAGGCGGGCGAGGAGTTCCCCGCCGGCGGCGACGAGGCGCTGATCGAAGCGCTGCAGCCCGGTGCCGAATTGGCCGAGCAGCAAGAGACTTCCCTTGCCGGACCGGAAGACGCCGAGGAGGGCACCGTCCGCACAAGCCGGACCAGCCAGGTCCAGCGCTCGATCCGCCTCCCCGTCGATCTGCTCGACGAGGTGATGAAGGGCGTCTCCGACATGGTGCTGGCGCGCAACGATCTCGCGCGGCGCCTGCGCGAGGCCGGCGAGCAGCCGACGATCGACGGTCCCTTCGAGCGCCTCTCCGCGATCCTCGCCGATGTCCGCAACGCGACCACGCGGATGCGGATGCAGCGGCTCGAACATCTGTTCGGTGCACTTCCGCGGCTTGTCCGCGATCTCGCCCACGAGCTCGGCAAGGAGGTAACAGTCGAATTCGAAGGCGGAGATGTCGAACTCGACCGCGAGATGGTCGAGATGGTCCGCGACCCGCTCACCCACATCATCCGCAACGCGATCGATCACGGGATCGAAACCCCTGACAAACGGCGCGAAAACGGCAAGCGCCAGGCCGGCCTGCTGAAATTTGCCGCTCGCCAGTCGGGCAACCGCATCTCGCTGGCGATCTCCGACGACGGCCGCGGTATCGATATCGACCGGCTCGAGGCCAAGGCGCTCGCGGCCGGGGTCTGTACCGACGCCGAACTGAACCGGATGGACGAGCGCCAGAAGCGCCTGCTGGTCTTCGAACCGGGACTTTCCACGGCCGATTCAGTGAGTTCGGTCTCGGGCCGTGGGGTCGGCATGGACGTCGTGCGCGCCAATATCGAAAAGGTCGGCGGCTCGATCGATATCTTCAGCCAGCCCGGCGAAGGCACGACCGTCTACCTCCAGCTGCCGCTCACCCTGTCGAT
>JAHJWA010000255.1 GCA_018828205.1 Alphaproteobacteria bacterium | reverse complement strand
CCCATTCGCGCGACGACAGCGCGATGAGCGCGAGCGCGGCGAGCGCAAGCCGGACCAGCGCGGCGCGCCATTCGGATTGGGGGGTCGCCGCGATCGACGGATCGGCCAGCGCGGCGCTGTCAGGCGGCATGACGCGCCCCGCCCTGCCCGCGCCCGACGATCCCGGCCAGCTGCGCCTCGATGGCCTCCCACGACATCTCGGCCATGACGAAGCCGCGCGCGGCGCGGCCCATGGCCCCGGCGCGGGTCTGGTCGGCTGCGATCTCTCCGGCGGCGGCGACGAAGTCCGCATCGTCGCGGCAGATCGCGAAATGCTCGCCCTCGCGCGCCTCGATCCCGGTGGCGGCCTCGGGGCTGAGCAGCACCGGGCGCGCCATCGCCATCGCCTCGAGCACCTTGTTCTGCACCCCGCGCGCGAGCGTGAGCGGCGCGACCACGGCGCTGGCGCCGGCGAGGAAGGGCCGGACATCGGGCACCTCGCCCCAGACGCGGACGCCGGGCAGCGCGCCCAGCCGGGTGACCTCGGCGGTCGGCGCGCGGCCGACGATGTGGAACTGCGCCTTGGCGGTCTCGCGCAGGCGGGGCAGGATGGCGCTCGCGAAACGCTCCACCGCGGCGATATTGGGCGGATAGTCCATCTGTCCGGTGAAGACGAAATGCGGACCCGGGGTCGCAGCCAGTTCGGGATGCGGCGCGGTCGCCGCCGGGTCGAAGAAGGCGGCGTCGATGCCATTGCCCAGCGCGCGGACATCGCCATCGCTGCCGGCGGGCAGGCGGCTGCGAAACAGCGCCCGCTCGTGGTCGGTGATCAGCAGCGTGCAATCCGCACGCGCCGCAATCCGTGCTTCCTCGCGCGCCAGCAGCCGCGCCTCGCGCGCCAGCAGCCAGGATCTGGGAAAGCTTGCCTCGGAGGCATAGGTCTCGAACTTGGCGCTATCGACATCGCAGAGATCGACCACCACCCGCCCGGCGAAGCTGTCGGGAATATACTGCCCCATCTGGCCCGAGAAGATCACCACCGTGTCGATGTCGTAGCTCACCAGCGTCTGCGCGACCCAGCGCGACAACCGCTTGTCGGCAAAGGCCGGCAGGCTGACCGGTCTGCCGCTCGCCAGCGCGCGCAGCCCCGCCCTGGGCAGGGACATGTCGCGATCGACCAGCAGATGGCTGGCGGACACTTCACCCAGCGCGACATCCTGCTCGCGGTCCTGCGCGGTTTCGGCGAATGTCCCGACATGCACCGGCGCGAGCTTCGCCAGCCCCTTGAGCAGGTGATGCGAGCGGATCTTGTCGCCGCGGTCGGGCGGAAAGGGCACGCGGTGGCACAGGAACAGGATCTCGCCCATCAGCCCAGCCCGCGGGCGACGAGCGGTCCGATCGCGTTGGCGAGCGGCAGCGGCAGCCGCTTCCACAGCGCGATCCCGCGCGAATAGCCCTCGTCGGTGGGATCGATGTTGCGCGCCGCCACCCCGGGCGCGCTCCAGCTCGAATAGGTCAGCGGTTTAGGCTCGAAGCCCCAGTTCTTCTTGAAGAAATAGGGGCCGCTACCGGTCTTGGAGCGCCCGAAATCGAAGCGCGTGCAGCCGCGGGTGCGGGCGTGACGCATCAGCGCGTAATACATCGCCTCATTGGCGCGCAGAGCGCGCGCGGCGAAGCGCCCGCCACCCCAATAGGGCATCACCGCGCCCCGGTGGTAGAGCGACAGCACGCTCGCCACCGGCTGGCCCTGATGGCGTACGGTGAGGATGTCGGCATCGGCGCCGAAGCGATCGAGCACCGCATCGAACAGCGCGCGGGGAAACACCGGCGTGCCCAGATTGCGGACGCTTTCGGCATAGACCGCGTGATGCGCCGCGCGGTCCTCGGCGCTGCTGCCGACGGTTATGGCGAGATCCTTGCCCAGCCCCTTGCGGACCTCGGCGCGCGCCTTGCGCGGGATGGCGAGCAGTTCGGTCTCGTCGTCGGCGGCGAGGTCGCGGGAAAAATTGCAATGCGCGGTGGAGGTGGTGCGCCAGTCGGGCGGAGCCGTCCCGCCGCGCAATTCGATCGAACCCGCCGACCGCCGCAGCGCGAGTTCTTCCGCCGAGCGACACAGCGCCACGCTGTCGGCCTCGCTCACCGCCAGCGGGCCACCGCCCACCCCGAACCCGCTCGAGACCAGCGCGCGCCCGAAAAAGGGCGAATGGACCTCGCTCAGCGGCAGCCAGCCGGCCAGCTGCCCGGCGCGCTCGGCGACGAGGCCCAGCGCCTTCTGACCGGTGCCGCGCTCGATCGCCGCCAGCCAGGCGGGCCGGTGAAACACCGAACCGCGCTGCTCGGCGACGAAACCCTCGATCCGCGCGACCGCAGCCGGATCGCGCAGATCGGCAAGCCTTACACTGCTGCTG
>JAHJWA010000254.1 GCA_018828205.1 Alphaproteobacteria bacterium | reverse complement strand
CGAACTGCAGATGCTTGGCGGCATCGCGCGCCTGTTCGAAGCTCTGCGCCACCACCAGCGCGATCGGCTGGCCGAAATAGCCGACCTCGCGCGCAGGCTGCGCGGGGGCTTCGCCCGCGGTGCCCTGCGCCGCGCGCGCGGTCAGCCGCTCGTCGTCGATCACGGCGACGACCCCGGGCATCGACAGCACCGAGGCCTTGTCGATCGCGGTGATCTCGCCCCTGGTGAAGGGGGCGGTGACCAACACGCCCTCGAGACAATCCGCGATCGGATATTCGGCGGCATAGGGCGCGGTGCCCGTAACCTTGGCAAGCCCGTCGGGGCGCGCCAGCGGTTGGCCGACGATGCCCTGCTCCATCTTGTCGAGCACATTGCGGGTGTCGGGTTCGTCCTGTTTCAGATGCGCGCTCACAGTTCCATCCCCGTCGCTTCGGCCAGCACCGCAGCCAGCGTGCGGCGGGCCAGCGGTATCTTGTATGCGTTTTCGCCATGGCTTTCCGCGCTGTCGAGCAGCACTTCTGCCGCCTCGTCGAACAGCTTCGCCGAGGGCTCCTTGCCCAGCAGCAGCGCGCTCAACCGCGGATCGTGCCAGGGCTTGTGCGCGAGAGCGCCAAAGGCCAGATCGGCACGGCTGAAGCGCCCATCCTCAAGCGCCACCACCGCGGCCACCGAGACCATCGCGAAAGCATAGGAAGAGCGTTCGCGAACCTTGCGGTAGAGCTGCTTGCCCGCGACCGGCGGAGGGAGGATCACCGCGGTGATGATCTCGCCTTCCTCCAGCACATTGTCGCGCCAGGGCGTGTCGCCGGGCAGGCAGTGGAAATCGCGCACGGGGACGCTGCGGGACTTGCCCTTGGCATCGGCGATCTCGACCGTGGCGCCGAGCGCGGTCATCGCCACCGCCATATCGCCGGGATAGGTCGCGATGCATTGATCGCTGGTGCCCAGCACCGCATGCAGCCGCGCGATTCCCTCGAGCGCACCGCAACCCGAGCCGGGCTCGCGCTTGTTGCAGGGCTGATCGATGTTCATGAAATAATAGCAGCGCGTCCGCTGGCACAGATTGCCGCCGGTGGTCGCCTTGTTGCGCAATTGCTGGCTCGCGCCGGCCAGGATCGCGCGGGCGAGCAGCGGATAGTCGCTGCGCACGCGCTCGTGAACCGCGGTGGCGGTGTTGGTCGCCAGCGCCCCGATCCTGAGGCCGCCTTCGTCGGTCTCGTCGATGCGGCCCAGCGGCAGGCGGTGGATATCGACCAGCGTTTCGGGCGTTTCCACCTGCAGCTTCATGAGGTCGATCAGATTGGTTCCGCCGGCGATCGGCTTGCTGTCCTGATCGGCGCAGAGCTGCGCGGCGTGCTCGAGACCATCGGCACGCTGGAAATCGAAGGGCTTCATGCCGCGTCCTCCTGCGCGGCCACATCCTCGATCGCCGCGACGATATTGGCATAGGCGCCGCAGCGGCACAGATTGCCGCTCATCCGCTCGCGGATTTCGGCGCCGCTGGCTTCGACGGGTCCGTCGAGGCTTTCGCTCGCATCGCTGGGCCAGCCATTGGCGATCTCCTGCAGCATCGCGGTCGCCGAGCAGATCTGGCCGGGGGTACAATAGCCGCACTGGTACCCATCATGCTCAACGAAGGCGCGCTGGAGCGCCGAAGGCGCATCGGGCGTTCCCAGTCCCTCGATAGTGGTGACATGGTCGCCATCGTGCATCGCGGCGAGCGAGAGGCAGCTGTTGATCCGCATTCCGTCGACCAGCACGGTGCAGGCGCCGCACTGGCCGTGATCGCAGCCCTTCTTGGTCCCGGGCAAGCCAAGATCGTGGCGCAGGAAATCCAGCAGGGTGGTCCTGGGATCGTCGGGCAGGTCGTAGGTCTGGGAATTGATCGTGATGGCCACAGCAAGCTCCTCCAACCGATCGAACGCACACCCTAAGCAGAAGTGTCCGGGCCGCGAAGATTTTGCGCCAGCGCGGGATCGGGACCGGCGCCGCTAGCCTTCGCGCTCCACCGCGATCGTGTTGCGACCGCTCGACTTGGCGCGATAGAGCGCACGATCCGCAGCGACCATCAGCGCCTCCGCGTCCTTGCAGCGCGCGGGCGAGGCTGCCGCAACCCCGAGGCTGATGGTGACCACCTTGTGATCGGGGTGCGGGTGTTCGACGCCGATATCCTCGATCGTCGCGCGCACCCGTTCAGCGACGACCGCCGCGGCCTCGACATCGATCCCCGGCAGCAGCAGCGCGAACTCCTCGCCCCCGACCCGGGCCGCGATATCGATCTCGCGGCAGATGCCGCCGATCGCCTGCGCGACCCGCTTGAGACATTCGTCACCGGCGGGGTGGCCGAAGCGGTCGTTGTATTCCTTGAAATGGTCGATATCGATCGCAATCAGCGCGATCGACCGATCCTCGCGGCGCGCTCTCGACCATTCCTTGCGCAGGCGGTCGTCGAACAATCGGCGGTTCGAGAGCCCGGTCAGCGGATCGGTGGTCGCCTGGCGGGCAAGCAGGGCATTGGCTTCGCCCAGCTCGGCATTGGCGCGTTCGAGACGGATCCGTTGCATGGCATAGCCGACCCTCGTGCAAAACAGTTCGACCGCCTCGATCTGACGCGCCGCCCAGGGGCGCGAACGCCCGCGCACCGTCTCGCGCCAGGTCGCGAAGGACAGCCGCGGGGCCAGCGGATGCGCCGATCCGGGCAACCCGCCGTCCTTGCGCGGATCGCCGGCCCAGTCGATCTCCTCGACCTGTTCGGGGCGCAGCCATAGCGCGATCAGCGGACGCGACGCCTGCAGCCTGATGGCCAGCAGTCCGCTCGCCTCGCTGGCCATGGCCGAGCCTTCGGCATATTCCTTGCTCAAGCAGTCGGTTGCGTAGCTCTGGCAGCCGCGCAGCTTCTCGTCGAGGAAAGCCGACAGAGACCGCAACCGGTCCTCCTCCGCGGGGAACCGCCCGACCCCGGCGATCAATCCGTCCTCGCCCAGCAGCACGAAGCCCCCGCTGTCGATCAGCCGCTTGAGTTCGTCGCAGGATGTCCTCATGCGGCGTTCGGGATCCTCGCTGGTGCGGATCGCTTCGAGAATGGTATCGAGCGCGGCGGTCTGCATCGCTCCGAGGCGAGCACTTTCCGCGCGTTCATGCGCCAGCACAAAGGCCGAGAGCGAAGTGCCGACATGGCGGCAGAACAATTGCGCCTCCACCGGCACCAGCCGCGGGGAGTAGTGATGGCACACGATCAGCCCCCACAGCTCGCCCTCGACGAGCAGCGAGATCGACATCGTGGCGTCCAGCCCCATGTTCTTCATATATTCGACATGCACCGGCGCCACCGAGCGCAGGATGCAATGCGACATGTCGATCGGCGCGCCGTCGGGTGCGGGCACAAGCGGTGCGGGCTCGTAGCCGACATCGGGAGTCATGCGGACGAGGTTGCGGCGAAACAGTTCGCGCGCCTGGCGCGGGATGTCGGAAGCGGGGAAGCGATGCCCGAGATATTTGGCAGCCCGCGCAATGCGCGATTCGGCGATCACCGAACCGCTGCCGTCGTCCTGGAAGCGGTAGATCATCACGCTGTCGAAACCCGTGATCGCGCGCACCTGGTCGACAGCGATCGCGCAGGCGTCGGACAGGCTCTGGCAAGCGTTGATCCGGGTGAAGATCGCCCCCGCCATGTCGAGCGCCGACGCAACGCTGCCTTCCAGCTCGGCCTCGAGCAGTTCGACCGCGACGAAGCGCCCGGTGCGATGCGCCATCATGGCCAGCGGCCTGCGGTCGCGCGGGCGGACGAGCCCGACATAGACCGGCTCGTCGTTGAGATTGAGCAGGCAGGAGACGATCAGATCGTCGATCGAGATCCCAAGCAGGTCGCCCGCCTTGGGACTGTCGTCGGGCGCAAGGTCGAGCAGGCGTTCGCAATCGCCCGCGCGATGGCTCAGCACCCCCGTGGCCGCATCGAACAGCAGCAGGATGCCATGCGGCTGGATCGCGCCGGGGGCGTGGATCGGCTCCCAGTCGAATGAGCGCCGTGCGTCGTGCAGCGGGCTTGGCGGCGGCGTGAAGCTGTCGCTGGTGGTTGAAATCTGGGGAGTCATGATCGGCCGCCTTCATCGACGCGGGTCAGGGAGACGGTTGGCGGGAAAAGCGGCGGGAGCGGGTGCGCCAGCGCCGGGCTGCGCGCGCGTTGGGTTCGGATAGGCATAGGGAATTCCATGGCCAGGGCCATCGGAAGCCGGAGACTTGCGGGGCGAAAGTCGTACCCGGCGCTCGCTCGCTATTTCGTTATTATTGCCGGCGAACACGGATGCGCGACGAGCCTAGCGTGATTCGCTCTTGATTGCACGGTAAATTCTCTCTTCGCTCAGCCGGCGAAGATCGCGCGGATGACGGCGTCGAGATCCTCGTGGCTGAAGGGCTTCTCCAGCCGGGCGACGATGTCCTGTTTCGCGCCCTCGGGCATCTCGGCATAGCCGCTGGCGAGGACCACCGGGAGCTCGGATCGGTCGCGGTGGATTTCGCGCGCCAGGGCGACCCCGGTCATGTTGGGCATGGCCTG
>JAHJWA010000253.1 GCA_018828205.1 Alphaproteobacteria bacterium | reverse complement strand
TTGAAGGCGAACAGCAGGCCGATCACGAACTGGATGATGATCAGCATCACCAGCACATTGGTCAGCATCGCGATGATTTCGTAGATCGTGTAGAGCGCCTGCATCGTGTTCCGTCCGTTCGTGTGTTGCGACCTGTCTTAGAGAGCTAAGACGGCCGGCGCCAGACTCAAGTCCGGCTCTCCTGACTCGAGCCGCCGCCATTGGCCGCGGTCCTGATCAGCGTGCCCGCGCCGCTGGCGGTGAAGAATTCGAGCAGCATCGCATGCGGCACCCGCCCGTCGAGCACAACCGCCGCCTCGCAGCCCGCCTCGACCGCGTCGACGCAGGTTTCCAGCTTGGGGATCATCCCGCCGCTGATCGTGCCGTCGGCGCGCAGGCCGGCGATATCCTCGGGCGTGAGATCGGAGAGCAGCTGCCCCTGCTTGTCGAGCACGCCGGGGACATCGGTGAGCAGCAGCAGCCGCGCCGCGCCCAGCGCCGAGGCCAGCGCGCCCGCGAAAGTGTCGGCGTTGATGTTGTAGGTATGCCCGTCCTCGCCCGCGCCGATCGGGGCGACCACCGGGATCATCCCGCTGGCGCTGACGGTGTCGATCACCGCGGTGTCGACATGCGTCGGGCTGCCGACGAAGCCGAGATCGAGCGCCTGTTCGATCAGGCTGTCCGGATCGCGCGTGGTGCGCTCGAGCTTGGTCGCGGTGACGAGATTGCCGTCCTTGCCCGAGAGCCCGATCGCGCGCCCGCCGGCGCGCGCGATCCAGCCCACCAGCTGCTTGTTGATCGCGCCCGAGAGCACCATTTCGGCGATCTCGGCGGTGGCCTTGTCGGTCACGCGCAAGCCGTCGACGAAGCTGCTCTCGACCCCGAGCTTGGCCAGCATCGCGCCGATCTGCGGGCCGCCGCCATGGACCACCACCGGGTTGATCCCGACCGCCTTGAGCAAGACGATATCGCTGGCGAATTCGCGCGCCGCCTTTTCGTCGCCCATGGCGTGGCCGCCGTATTTGACCACGAAAGTGCGCCCGGCGTAACGCTGGAAATAGGGCAGCGCCTCGATCAGCACCGCCGCCTTGGCGTGCAGATCGCGGGTGCTGTCGTCGCTGGTGGTTTCGCCGTCGCTCATCGCAATCCGCCTGCCCTCATCATCGGAGCGCTGGCGCTTAGCCAATCGCGCGCCCGACCGCAAAGCCTCGCTGCGGGTTTTCGCGACCTGTTCAAAGCGGCGGGGCTGTGGCACCCCTTCGCGCCATGAACCGCACCGCTCTCAGCCTCGCCCTCGCTCCCGCCGTGGCGCTCGCCGCCTGCGCGACCGGGTCTTCCCAAACCGCCACCGCGGCCGCCGCGGGTCCGCAGGACCAGTTCTGGGCCGCGCTCTCGAGCCATTGCGGCAAGGCCTATGCCGGGGGGCTCGCCAGCAACGAGGAAGCCGACGCCGACATGCGCGGGAGGGACATGGCGATGCATGTCCGCGAATGCTCGGACGAGCGGATCGCGATCCCCTTCCACATCCGCCAGCCCGACGGCAGCTGGAACCGCAGCCGCACCTGGCTGATCACGCGCACCGCCGATGGCCTGCGCCTCAAGCACGACCACCGCCACGAGGACGGCAGCGAGGACGATGTGACGATGTATGGCGGCGATACCGCCGCGCCGGGCAGCGCGAGGGTCCAGGACTTCCCGGTCGATGCCGAGAGCGTGGCGATGTTCGAGCGCGAGGGGCTGGGCGTCTCGGTCACCAATGTCTGGCGGGTCGCGGTCGATCCGGCCGGCGCGGGTGGCGGCGCCGAGACCCCGCGGTTCGAATACCGGCTGATGCGCGAGGGCGCCCATGCGCGCGATTTCCGCGTCAGCTTCGACCTCTCGCGGCCGGTTCCGGCGCCGCCCGCGCCCTGGGGTCACGACTGACCCGTGAAAGCCGGCTTCGGCCCGCCGCCGCAGCCGTAAGCAACCCGCCCCTATAAGTTGCGAAATTCACACTGTTTTAAATCGACTGTTGCATTAGGGGCGATAGGCATTGCATGGTGCCGATCTTCATGAGAAGCGGGCGGTGGGCACCTAGCCCCCCGCCTCAGAAGGAGTTTTCTATGCGTATTCGTACCGCTTTGACCGCAGTGGCCGCCGCTGCCGTCGCCGCATCCCCGCTCGCCGCCGCTCAGGCGCGCACCAGCATGCCCGTCGAGGGCGAGAGCGAAATCGGTGGTGGCGTTTCTCCGCTCGCCGGCGTCGCGATCTTCGCGGCGATCGTCGCTGCCGTCTATTTCGTCGCCGATTCGGAAGACGAACCCGTCAGCCCGTAAGCGCGACGACCACAAGTTACCCGAAAGGCCTCGCTCCGGCGGGGCCTTTTTTTTGCGCGCGCGCATGGTGCCTGGGCCGGGGCGTGGGTCAGCGCGGGCCGGGGTACAGGCGAGCGGCGCGCGCGCTTAATCCTTCGGTGACGATGCCGCGCGCATGATGGCGCCATGTCGCGCCGCTCCCGCTCCCGCCCCGTCCTGCCCTTCCGCCGCCGCCGCAAAGGCCCACGCTGGGGCAATGCGCTGCTGGTCGCGGCGCCGCTCGCCGCCTTCGCGCTGGTGTTCGCCTGGGACGGCCCGCCCGCCGGGCTCGCCGCGGCGCTCGAGAGCAGCGCCGCGGGCAGCGCGGCGGGCGACGCCGAGAGCGCGCAGTTCGCGGTCTGCAGCGGCCGCGACCGGGTGACCTGCGTGGTCGATGGCGACACCATCTGGTACCGCGGCGACAAGATCCGCATCGCCGATATCAACACCCCCGAGGTCAGCCAGCCCGACTGCGCGCGCGAGGCCGCGCTGGGCGATAAGGCGACGCAACGGATGCGCGCGCTGCTCAACGCGGGGCCGTTTTCGCTCGAGCCCGTCGACCGCGACCGCGACCGCTACGGCCGCCTCCTGCGCACCGTCACCCGCGACGGCGCCAGCCTGGGCGCGGTGCTGGTCGACGAGGGGCTAGCGGAGGAATGGGGCGGGAGGCGGCCGGGGTGGTGTTAAACTTAGAACGGCACGAGAACATGATCAAAATCGCCCCAGCTAATTGATTAAACTACAGAACGCGACGTTCTCTGACTTCATTATATCGAAGCTCGCCTTGTCATCTCCGACCGATTTTAGCTTTCCGATACGGTAGAGCTCATAAATCAGAAGCCATTGGGAATGTGCGTCAAAGATCTCTGGTGACTTCACTGCGGCCCGCGCGACAGATACCACTTTTCTCTTAGTCTTTGGACTGCCAATTGCGAAAAGCATCAACGATGGGACGCAGTCTCTTTGATTAAGAATCGCGTCGACAAGGTCGTCTGGCACGTGCTCATCGCACCGGTGTGCCATATATAAAAGCCATACAACCACGTCACTGCGGCCATATCGCAGTGAGTCCCTGAGCCTCACTATTACCTCTTCGCCGAGATTATGAAATTTACAGTGGGAAACGTCAGGTAAGAATGAAATTAGTGAACCGGTTAAATTAGGCGCAAACTGACTCAATCCGAGCAGCTGAACAAACGCCGTTATTTTAGCATTTTTATTGAGCTTCTTTGACTTCAATACCGTCGCCGCGTATTTATATGCGTTATAGTCTCCATAGCGAAGAACAACTTCGGTAACCTTATCTAAGAACAAGGAGACATTGCCTGAGGATGGCCTTTGACCAAGATGCCGCGTTAGCAACCTGAGCTCGGTCACCCAAGGCTCTACGTCTGGCGCGGGCAGAGTGACGATGCCAGATTTTTTTGCATTAAGCGATAGCTTGTAATAACCAAGAAATCTGGTCAAATCTGCGATGAATTGCTCAGCTTCTTCACGAGTGTGGCAGTACCACTTATAGTCATCTATATGTCTATAAAATCTATAATTGCGAGCACTTAACTTATCATCCACCTTACCAAGAATTACTTCCGTTGCAATATTTGATGTCGCTGGCCCAATAAGAACGCCATTAGTTTCATTTCTTTTAGTAAGGCGGTATGCTTTGTCGAGATCATCAAACCATGCTTTTCCTTTTGAGCTTTTTGCTTCCTGCATCCCCACTACCGCCCAGCCTATCGAGTGCGTATAAACGCTCGGAAAAAAATTGGCGATATCGGCATGAGCAATATAACGGGCCGTTAACTTCCATCGCAAGGACTTAAGCGTTTTGGTAAGCCATGAATCGTACTTCATTACAATTAGACGCCCGTCTGGATGAAGGCGAGGCCTTATATAGCTATGATAATTATTGAATATATCTGGGAATTCTGCCCAGTTATCTTCAATTTTTAAAACGAGATTTGCATATGGCAAGGGATGCGGCAGGTATGACGCTCTGATTTGTCCATTTGCTCTGGTAAGCCGATACTCTACGGCATCGTATCCCATACCCTTTTTTGGCAATAAGGGCACTATCTGCTTCGCAACCGTCGGGGTAAATGATCGAGACGAAAATATGGGCGGTAGCTCGTCTCTGGCTGGCCGTTGGTTGGGCAGGTAACTCTCCTGCAAGAGCCTTGCAGTTATAGTTTTTGCCTTCGGTATGGGACTAGGAAAACCACCGGTCGTAGCCCCTCCCTTCAACCAAGAGAATAATGGGGCAAATATTTTTTTTAGGACCCCCAGCACGTCACTCTCTCATTATTTTATGTTTTGATATGTCTTTTTACCGGTCGACGCACGACGTATGCGCTTATCGCTAAGCCGCCTCCCGCTCGCCCCGCGACACATCGCCCCGCCCCGCCAGCAATCCGGCGATGGAAATATCCTCGTCGAGTTCTTCCCAGTGCATGCCAGCGCTGCTCAGTTCGACCTTCGCGCGCTGTTCGGGCGCTGCGTGCAGCAACCGCGGGAACCACGCCAGCGGCACGCCCAGCGAGCGGCCATCCGCGAGCTCGACGACAAAGCTGTGTTCGTCGAAATGCACCGCCACGGGTTCAGGAGAAGAAATCACGCCAGGCCCTTTCGATCTCGTCGCGATGGTCCTCGATAACATGGCTGAGCCGCGAAAGCATCTGCGGGGTGATCCCCTTGCTGTAGGCGGGCACGACGTCGGGCCGGAGCCAGAACTTCGCGTTCGCCATTCCCTTGCGGACATGGACGTGCGGCGGCTCGCGCGGATCGCCCTCGTTGGAATAGAAGTGGAAGCGGTACCCGTTCCAGTCGAAGACCTTGGGCACCGCTCAATTCACTCCGCCGCGACGCTCGCACTACCGCCCTGATCGCCGAACAGCCCCGGCCCGTCGTCCACCGCAAACTCTTCCTCGTTCGCGGCCTTGGCCTTGGAGTTCGAGCGCTTGTCGAAGCTCGACCACACATCCTGCCAATTGCCCGTGGTCGCGCCCTTGGAATATTCGGTGGCGCGGGTTTCGAAGAAGTTGGCGTGCTCGACGCCGTTCAAGAGCGGGGCGAGCCAGGGGAGCGGGTGGTCCTCGACCATGTAGATCGGCTTGAGACCGAGCTGGCCCAGCCGCCAATCGGCGATGTAGCGGATGTAGCGCTTGATCTCGTTGGCGGTCATGCCGTGGACCGGGCCCTGCTCGAAGGCGAGATCGATGAAGGCATCCTCCAGCCGCACCGTCTTCTGGCACATGTCCATGATGTCTTCCTTGACCGCCTTGGTCAGGCAGCCGCGCTCTTCGCAGAAGGCGTGGAACAGCTTGATGATGCCCTCGCAATGCAGGCTCTCGTCGCGCACCGACCAGCTGACGATCTGGCCCATGCCCTTCATCTTGTTGAAGCGCGGGAAGTTCATCAGCATCGCGAAGCTGGCGAAGAGCTGGAGCCCCTCGGTGAAGCCGCCGAACATGGCCAGCGTGCGCGCGATGTCCTCGTCGGAATCGACCCCGAACTGGTCGAGATAATCGACCTTGGCCTTCATCTCCTCATATTCGAGGAACATGCCGTATTCGCTCTCGGGCATGCCGATGGTGTCGAGCAGATGGCTGTAGGCGGCGATGTGCACCGTCTCCATGTTGGAGAAGGCGGCGAGCATCATCTTGACCTCGGTCGGCTTGAACACCCGGCCGTATTTCTCGTGGTAGCAATCCTGCACCTCGATATCGGCCTGGGTGAAGAAGCGGAAGATCTGCGTGAGCAAATTGCGCTCGTGATCGGAGAGCTTCTGCGCCCAGTCGCGGCAATCCTCGCCCAGCGGCACTTCCTCGGGCATCCAGTGGATCTGCTGCTGCCGTTTCCAGAAGTCGTAGGCCCAGGGGTATTCAAAGGGCTTGTAGGTCTTGCGGGCTTCGAGCAACGACATCTTGTGTCTCTCCGATCTGGCGTGAACGACTCATATAGGGAATCGGCGCGGCTTTTCGAAGGCGAAACTGGTCGATTCGGCGGGGATAAGCACCGGTCAAGCGAACAACGCGGGAAAGCGGGCCGATCGAGCCTGCAGACAGGCGGCGCGGAATAGCGCCGGAAGCGGGCTTTCCTGCGACCAGCGGCGGAACGCGCAGGCCCCGCGCTCCGTTGGTGGTGTGAAGGAGACACACCATGGGACAGTACGAACCCGATGACAGCCGCGATGTAACCCAGTCCAGCCGGAGCGCGCCGGGCGAACCCCAGCGCACCGGTCCGCGCGAGGGCGAGACCCGCCAGCAACAGGGCCAGCAGCAGCAGGGCGACGCGCCCGGCAGGGCGCAGGCGGGCTACGGCAACAGCCGCGACACCGATGGCACGATGGAGCAGGACTCCGGAGCAAAGCCCGATAAGGCCGCGGATGGCGACGAAGTCGTCGGCGAGACTTCCGAAGACCCGGCGCGTCAGGCTGAGGCCGATGCCAAGCGCCCGCTCGGCGGCGCCTGAACCGCGCCCGCAGGGCACCGCCACGCGAACCGTTTCCCAGCGACGACGAGCCGAGGAACGCCTGCCCCGTCGCATCCGTTGATAGGGTATAAGCAATTTAAAAGACTGGAGAAGTTTATGTTCGAGAAGATTCGCATCAAGGAACACATGGAAGTAGCCAACGCCAAGGGCGATCATGTCGGAACCGTCGACGATGTCGATGGCGACAAGATCAAGCTGACCAAGACCGATGCCGCCGACAGCATGCATCATTTCCTCAAGATGGACGACGTTGA
>JAHJWA010000252.1 GCA_018828205.1 Alphaproteobacteria bacterium | reverse complement strand
GGCGAAGGGCGAGTTGGAGATCCAGGTCTTGGAGCCGTTGAGGACGTAGCCGTCACCGTCCTTTTTCGCGACGGTCTTCATCCCCGAGGGGTCGGAGCCCGCATCGGGTTCGGTGAGGCCGAAACAGCCGATCAGCTCGCCGCTGGCGAGGCCGGGCAAGTATTTGCGGCGCTGTTCTTCGGTGCCGTAGGCGTGGATCGGATACATCACGAGGCTCGACTGGACGCTGGCCATCGAGCGGTAGCCGCTGTCGACGCGTTCGATCTCGCGCGCGATCAGCCCGTAGGCGACATAGCCCGCGCCGGCGCCGCCGTATTGCTCGGGGATGGTGGCGCCGAGCAGCCCGGCCTGACCCATCAGCGGGAACAGCTCGGGGGCGTCGATCTCCTTGGAAAAGGCCTCGATCACGCGCGGCTGGAGTTCGGACTGGGCGAAACCGCGCGCGGCGTCGCGGATCATCCGTTCCTCTTCGGTGAGCTGGTCGTCGAGCTGGAAGGGATCGTCCCAGGCGAAAGGCGCCATGCCGGCCATGTGGTCTCCTTTGGTGTGGTCAGGAGCGATGGCAGGCTTGCCGCGCCGCTTCAAGGGGGCGCGAAGTTCGGGGGCTGCGCGCCGGCGTCCTAGTTGCCGAGCGCGTCATGCACCGACTGGATGATATCCGCGGGCGGGCAGGGCTTGCACAGCGAGGTCGAGCCGGGGAAGCGCTTGTGGACCTCGTCGGGCTGGTAATGGCCCGAGTGGAAGATCACCGGGATGTTCTCGGCCATCAACCGCTCGGCCAGCGGGAAGACGTTGCCGTCGCTCAGCTGGACGTCGAGGATGGCGAGATCGGGTTTGTGCTTCTGATAGGAGAGCATGGCGGAGGAGATGTCGACGAACGGACCCTCGACGGCGTAGCCGGCCTCTTCGACCGTATCGCGAAGATCCCACCCGACAATCGATTCGTCTTCGGCGACAAGTATAGTTGGCTGCTTCACGAGCACACTCTCCGAATTGGCGCCGACCCTTCGGCCATCAATGCTTCAATCCGGGTCGGGTTCCTCCATCGGGGTCTGGCGTCAGTCGAGCCTGCCGAAGCGGGTTTGGTATTGCGCGGTGTCGCCGGCCGCGAGCAGGCGCGCCTGTTCGACCCAATCGTCGCGGCGGATGCGGCCCTGGAAGCGGCCGAGTTCGGCGTCGATCCGGTCGATCGCGGCCTCGTCCCAACCGGCGATCTGCGCAAAGCCGGTGACGCCAAGTTCGCCCAGCCGCGCCGCCAGCTTGGGGCCGACGCCCTTGATCCGGGTGAGGTCGTCGCCGCCCGGCTGCGCGGCGGTGGAGGCCACCGCGGCCCCCGTTCCCGCCAGCGCGGCGGGGGTCGGCGGGACCACCGGCTGCGGCGCCTCGACGCGCTCGGCGGGCTGGATCTCGGGCGAGGACGGCCGCGGCGCGGCGGGGGTGGCGGCGAGGCCGCCGGAATCGATCAGCGCCTGGTTGCGCGCGGCGGGCGAGGCGCCCTCGTCGAGCACATCGCCGCTCTCGCCCGTGACCCGCGTCCGGCGGTTGGCCTTGAACAGGAGGAAGGCCAGCGCCAGCCCGATCAGGAAAGCGACCAGCAGCAGCGGCCAATTGGCTTCGATCAATTCCATCAATGGTCTTCTCCTTCGAGTGCGTCGTTTTCGGCGCCCGGCTCGGCGCTTGTGTTCCAGATCGCCCAGCCGAGCAGCACGCCGGCCCCGTAGAACACCAGCATTAGCACGATGACCTCGAACCAGATCGGCATGTCAGCGCGCTCCCGGGGTGTCGACGGGGGTGGGGACCAGCGGTTCGGTGGCGATCACCGAGAATTCGATCCGGCGGTTGGCGGGGTCGCTGGGCGCCAGCCCCTCGACCGGTTCGCGCGAGCCGTAGCCGCGCGCGCGCAGCCCGTCGCGCGGGATGCCGCGGCGGATCAGCGCCTCGCGCACCGCCACCGCGCGCTCGTTGCTGAGCGCCAGATTGCCCGGCTCGGGGCCCGAATTGTCGGTGTGGCCGCTGACCGCGATGATCGAACCGAGGCAGGGCTGCAGCGCCTCGGCGACCTCGTCGAGCAGCACCTGGCTGGCGGGGACCAGTTCCGAGGACCCGCCCTCGAAGCGGATGGTGCGCGAGCGCAGCAGGCCTTCGACGTCCTCCTGACAGTGCAGCGGGGTGTATTGCGGCGCCTCGGCCTGCGCGGCGGCGCTGCCATCGGCCCAGAACACCCCGCCGACCCCCGGAACCTGCGCCACCGCCCGCGCCACCCGCGCGCGGGTGGCCTCGTCGAGCGTCGCGGCGTTCTCCAGCACGAGATGGCGGGTGGGCGAGCCGGCGGCGTTGATCATCCGCGCGCGAACCGGGCTGCCGCGGGCCTCGGCGATGGTCTGCGCCACCACCGGCTGCTTGGCGGCGAGAAAGGCTTCGCCATGGCGCGCACCGCCCCAATAGCCGATCCCCGCGACGAGCGCGGCGCCGGCGAGCAGGACGATGGGCGAACGCTTGGCCATGGCGCCGCTCTAAAGCCCGAGGTGCCGAAGCGGAAGGGCGCGGCGGGGCTTTTTTACTCGGTGGCGGATTGCGCCCGCGCCGCCTCGACCAGCTGGATGAATTCCTGCCGCCAGAAATCCTCCTGCGGGCCCGCCAGGCCGGCGATGTCGGCGTAGGAAAAATCGCCCAGCAGCGTGTCGCCGCGCAGCTTCTGCCCGAACCCCGCCACCGCGGCGGCGAAGGCGAAATCGCCCTGCGGCGCGCCCGGCCGCGCGAGCGCCGACGCCGGGAGGACATGCTCGACCAGCGTCGATGTGTCGCCCTCGGGAAGCTTGTAGCGCAGCTTCACATGCGCGGCCTCGGCGGCGAGATCGCGCGCGCGCGGGTCGGCCGGGGTCTCGTAGCGGCGCTGCGCGATCCAGCCGTCGGTGCCCGCGGGGATGACCTCGTAGAGCGCGGTGACCTGATGCCCCGCGCCGATATCGCCGGCATCCACCGCATCGTCGTCGAAATCCTGTTCGCGCAGGGCGCGGTTCTCGTAGCCGATCAAGCGGTACTGGCTGACCACCATGGGGTTGAACTCGACCTGGATCTTCACATCCTTGGCGATGGTGAAGATCGTCGCGCCCATCTGCTCGCCCAGCACCTTGCGGGCCTCGAGCGCGCTGTCGATATAGGCGTAATTGCCGTTCCCGTGATCGGCGATCTGCTCCATCATCGCATCGTTCACATTGCCGCGGCCGAAGCCCAGCACGGTGAGCGTGGTCCCCGCCTCGCGCTTGCGCTCGATCATCTCGACCAGCGCGTCCTGGTCGGTCTGGCCGACGTTGAAATCGCCATCGGTGGCGAGGATCACGCGGTTGACCCCGCCCGCGATGCGGTTGTCCTCGGCGATGCGATAGGCGAGCTCGAGCCCGGCGCCGCCCGCGGTCGATCCGCCCGCCTCCAATCGGTCGAGCGCGTTGAGGATCGCGGTGGCATCGCTGGTCGGCTCGAGCACGAGGCCCGCCGCGCCGGCATAGACCACGATCGCAACCCGGTCCTGCGGGGTGAGCTGGTTGACCAGGCTGCGCAGCGCGGTCTTGACCAGCGGCAGCTTGTCGCGGCTGTTCATCGATCCCGAGACGTCGAGCAGGAACACCAGATTGGCGGGCGGGCGTTCCTGCCTGGGCATTTCATAGCCCGAGAGGCCGATCCGGACCAGCCGGCTGGCGGCGTTCCACGGGCTGGCGGCGACATCCATGGCGACCGCGAAGGGCTGCGCGGTGGCGCGCGGCGCGGCGTAATCATAGCGGAAGTAGTTGATGAATTCCTCGGTCCGCACCGCATCGGCGGGGGGCATCTGCCCGTCCTTGATGAAGCGGCGGGCGTTGGCATAGGCGGCGGTGTCGACGTCGACCGAGAAGGTCGAGACCGGTTCCGCCGCGACCAGCCTGACCGGCGAGACCGCCTCGCCATCGTAGCGCTCGCGATCCACTTCGGTCGGAACCATGATCGGCGGGAAGTAGCGGTAGCTGGGCTCGCCCGGTGCGCCGGCCGCATCGGACGACGTCGCTTCGTGCATGACCTGCGAACCGGAAACGATCAGCGGCGAGGCGGCAATCATCCCTCGCGAAGGCGGCGGTGGAGGCGGCGGCGGCGGGGGCGGCGGCGCGGGCGGTGGTACCCGCCGCATAGCCATCTCCCCGCCTGGCGGTCCGCCGGTGGTCACGATCCGCTCGTCGGTCGAAGACGCGGCACAGCCCGCCAAGAGGGCTCCGGCGGCGCAGGCGGTCAACAGGTGCAGCGGTCTCATGGCATGATCCTCCCCAAAGGTCGGGCCATCCTTGCAGCGGGCGGTGAATGCCCGGTGAATTCGCCCTGTTTCTATTTGCCCCGGGGGTCCGGCTGGGGAACGGGCTGGGCTTCGACCTGGGCTTCGGGCCCGGCTTCGGGCCCGGCTTCCGGCTCGCCGCCGCCCATGTTGCGGCGGAACAGCACGCGGTCCTCGGGGCCGAAGCCGCGGTGCCAGATCACCCAGCCATAGGTCAGAAGAATCGCGGGAATGCCGAAGGTCAGCTCGGCCCATTCGGGCAGGAAGGTCGCCCCATAGCCGACCGCGACCGCGGGGCCGGTGGCCCAGACCAGCGCCCAGCGCCAATTGTTGATCGGATGGCCGAGGATGCGCGCCAGCAGCAGCGCCTTGACCAGGCTGGCGAGCCCGAGCGCGATCATCAGCGCCGCCGCCGCTGCTGCCGCCTTGTAGGGTTCGCCATATCCTGCCCGCTCGACCAGCACGATCAGCCCGACGGTCAGCGCGGCCTGGAAGGCGATCGTCGCGATCGAGATCCACAGATTGCGCACCCTGGCGACATAGACCAGCGCCGCTTCCGAGACGACCGCGGTCGCCGCCACCACCTCGGCGGCGAGCAGGAAGGCGAGCGCGCCGGTGCCGCCGACGAAATTGGGTCCGACCAGCCCCATCACCGCCTCGCCCGGCATCCCCAGCGCGAGCGCGATCCCGGCCTGCGCAGCGACGATCCAGAACCCGACCTGGCACACCTGCTGCGCGATCGCGGCGTAGTTCTTCGCCTTGAGGTTCTTGGTGATGACCGGGCCGAGGATCGGCTCGAAGCTGGTCTTGAGCTTCTGCGGCAGGCTGGCGACCTGCTGCGCGACATAATAGACGCCGACCGCGGCGGGGGCGGCGAACAGGCCGAGGATGAAGATGTCGACCCGGCGCGTGCCCCATTCGATCGCATCGGCGATGGCGAGCGGGAAGGCGCGCGCGGTCAGCCGAGTCATCGCCACCGGATGCGGGCGCCAGTCGCGCGGCAGGCCGTAGCTGCGCAGAAAGGTCCACAGCCCCGTCAGCAGCCCGGCGTAGATCGAGATCAGATAGGCCAGCGACAGACCCGAATCGCGCGTCTGCGGCACGAAGTAGAGCGCGCCCGCCATGATCGAGATCGTCCAGGGCTCGACGATGGCGCGGGCGCGGACGGTGGTGGCGATGTCGTAGCGATAGGCCTGCGCCGCGAGCACGATCTCGGTCAGCGCGAAGGCGGGGATGGCGAGCACGATCAGCCGGTCGAGCTCGGTGTATTGCCCGCTGGGAAACAGCGGCGCGGGGACGAACCAGAAGAACAGCGCGGCGAGGGCGGAAAACAGCACCGCCAGCAGGATGCCGTCGAACACCAGATTGGCCTCGCGCGCATCCCCCTCGGCGAGGCGCTGGGCGAGCCCGCGCTTTTCGCCCATCGAGCACAGCAGCGCCACCAGCTCGACCACCACCAGCGCCGAGGCGAAGCGGCCCAGCGCCTCGGCGCCGTAGAGCCGACCGGCGATGAACAGGAAGGGCAACCGTGCCGCCAGCCGCAGCAGGAAGCCGATGAAATTGGTCTGCCCGCCCTTGGCGAGCGCGGCGATATCGCCGCTGCCGTCGCTGGCCGGTGCGGCGGGCGGCGCAGCGGGCGGGGGATGGGCCATGGCTAGTCCTCGCGCTCCGCGCGCAGGGGGCGGGCAAGCAGGTCCGAGACCACGCCGCGCGCTTCGGCGCCGCCGAGCAGCCGCGTCACCGCCTGGACGATCGGCATGGCGATGCCCATGTCGCGCGCCAGCTGGTCGAGCACCGGCGCGGTGTGCGCGCCTTCGGCGACGGTCTTGCGATCGGCCATCAGTTGCGCCGCGCTTTGCCCTTCGCCCAGCGCCTTGCCGAGCGAGAAATTGCGGCTCGAGGTGGAGGAGCAGGTGAGCACCAGATCGCCCAGGCCGCACAGGCCCGCGAGCGTCTCGACCTCGGCACCGCGCGCCTCGCCGAAGCGCAGCATCTCGGCATAGCCGCGCGCGATCAGCGCGGCGCGGGCGTTCTGGCCCAGCGCCAGCCCGTCGACCACGCCGCAGGCGATCGCGAGCACGTTCTTGACCGCGCCGCCGATCTCGGCGCCGGTGACATCGGCGGAGAAATAGGGCCGGAAGGCGTGCCGCGCGATCGCGGGCGAGATACGCTCCCACTGCGCCTCGCCGCCGCCGCAGGCCAGCGTCACCGCGGTCGGCAGCCCGGCGGCGACCTCATGCGCGAAGGTCGGTCCTGAAAGCACCGCGATCTCGGATTGCGGCGCGGCGCCGCGCGCGACGTCGTTCATCAGCCGCCCGCTGCCCGCCTCGATGCCCTTGGAGCACAGCACCAGATCGGCGGGGTGCGAGGGCATGGCGCCGAGCACCGCGCCCATATGCTGCGCCGGGGTCACCACCAGCGCGATGTCGAGCGCCGCGATCTCGGCGAGATCGCCGGTGGCGCGGATCGTCGGCGCGAGCTCGGCACCGGGGAGGAACAGCGTGTTGCTCCGCCGCGCGTTGATCTCCTCGACCAGCTCGGTCTCGCGCGCCCACAGCAGTACGCCGCGCCCGTCGCTCGCCAGCATCTGCGCCAGCGCGGTGCCCCATGCGCCCGAGCCCAGAACCCCGACCGTCTTCATGCCTTGACCCCCGCGCCGCGCGCGGGTTCGGCACTGGGGTCGAGCGGCCAGCGCGGCCGGGCGACGAAATCGAGCGGGTCGGACTGGCCCAGCCGCTCGCACCCCGCCCAGGCGATCATCGCCGCATTGTCGGTGCACAGCGCAGGGGGAGGGGCGACGAAGCGCATGGCATGGTCCTTCGCGAAAGTCTGAAGCGCGGCGCGGATCGACTGGTTGGAGGCAACCCCGCCCGCGACCACCAGCGCCGGCATCGCTTCGGTGGACGCGCAGGCGATCCGCAGCCGGTCGAGCACGCAATCGAGCGCCGCCTGCTGGAAGCTCGCGGCGATGTCGGGGGCGCTGTGCAACCCGCTCTCATACGCGCGCAGCACCGCGCTCTTGAGCCCGGCGAAGGAGAAATGCGGCTCGCCGCTCCCCACCAGCGGGCGCGGCAGCGGCACGGCGCGCGGGTCGCCCTGCCTGGCCAGCCGCTCGACCGCGGGGCCGCCGGGGAAACCAAGCCCGAGGATCTTGGCGGTCTTGTCGAAGGCTTCGCCCAGCGCGTCGTCGATCGTGGTCGCGAGCCGGCGGTACTGGCCCACACCCTCGACGCGCAGGATCTGGCAATGCCCGCCCGAGACCAGCAGCAGCAGATAGGGGAAGGCGAGCTCGGGATCGACCAGCCGCGGGCTGAGCGCATGGCCTTCGAGATGGTTGATCGCGATCAGCGGCGTGTCGCTGGCCATGGCGAGCGCCTTGGCGCTGACCAGCCCGACCATCACTCCGCCGATAAGGCCGGGGCCCGCGGTGGCGGCGATCGCGTCGCAATCCGCCAGCGTCTTGCCCGCATCGGCCAGCACGCCCTCGATGATGGGTGCCAGCCGCTCGGCATGCGCGCGCGCGGCGATCTCGGGGACCACGCCGCCATAGGGCGCGTGCTCGGCATCCTGCGAGGCGATCCGCTGGGCGAGGATTTGGCGTCCGGTGGTCACCAGCGCCGCCGCGGTTTCGTCGCAGCTCGATTCGATGCCCAGTACCAAGCCCATGCGACTTTCCCTTAACGTCCTGCGGCGCTAGAGCAAGGCGACGCGATGCCTGAAAGCAACACCCCGCCTCCGTTTACCGACCGCCCGATCCGGCTGGGCACCCGCCGCTCGCCGCTGGCGATGGCGCAGGCGCACGAGACCCGGGCACGGCTGTGCGCCGCGCATGGCTGGGGCGAGGAGGTCATCGAACTGGTCTCGGTGCAGGCGAGCGGCGACAAGATCCGCGATCTCCCGCTGGCCGATATCGGCGGCAAGGCGCTGTGGACGCGCGAGCTCGATCACTGGCTGGGCGACGGCACCATCGATGCCGCGATCCATTCGCTCAAGGATGTCGAGACCATCCGCCCCCCCGAACTGATCATCGCCGCGGTGCTCGAGCGCGAGGACCGCGCCGACCGGCTGCTGGGCGCGCGCTCGATCGCCGCGCTGCCGCCGGGCGCGGTGGTCGGGACCAGCGCCCCGCGCCGCGCCGCGCAATTGCTCAACGCCCGGCCCGACTGCCAGGTGGTCACCTTCCGCGGCAATGTCGCGACCCGAATGGCCAAGCTGGCGGCGGGGGATGTCGACGCGACCTTCCTCGCCGCGGCGGGGCTGATCCGGCTGGGCGAGGATGCCGTCGGGGTGCGGCTCGATCCCGAAGCCTGGCTGCCCGCGCCCGCGCAGGCGGCGATCGGGATCGAATGCCGCAGCGACGACATGGCGATGCGTGCGCTGCTCGCGGCTATCGACCACGGGGCGAGCCACGCCGAGGTGCTGGCGGAGCGCGCGCTGCTCGCAGGCTTGGGCGGTTCGTGCCACAGCCCGATCGCGGCGCTGACCCATTGGGAGGGCGAGGAGATCGTGCTGCGCGCCGCGATCTACAGTTCGGACGGAGCGGTGCGGATTGCCGGCGAGACCAGGCTCGCTCCGGGCGACGAGGGCCGCCCGCGCGAACTTGCGCGGACCCTGCTGGCTCAGGCGCCCGAGCATGTGGCCGGATCCTTCAGCGGCGAGCCGTGAGCCGCAGGCTGTTCGTTTTCCGGCCCGAACCCGGGTGGGGCGCCAGCGCCGAGGCGGCCCGCGAGCGCGGCCTGCAGGTGGCGGGCCATCCGCTCAGCCGGATCGAGCCGGTTGCATGGGCGGTCCCCAATCCGGGCACTTTCGACGCGATTCTGGCCGGCAGCGCCAATGTCTTTCGCCACGGCGGCGAGGGGCTCGACCGGCTTCGGGGGCTCCCGGTCTTCGCGGTCGGGGAAACCACCGCGGCGATGGCGCGCGAGGCCGGCTTCGCGGTGGAGCGGGTCGGGGCGGGCGGGTTGCAGACCCTGCTCGACGGGATGCCCCGCGGCCTGACCAAGCTGCTGCGGCTGTGCGGCGAGAACCGCGTGCCGCTGGCGCCCCCCGCTGCAACATCCATCGCCGAGCGCGTGGTCTATCGCGCGGTCGATCTGCCGATCGAGCCGGCAACGCAG
>JAHJWA010000251.1 GCA_018828205.1 Alphaproteobacteria bacterium | reverse complement strand
TGGCCGCGGGGACCTACAGCGCGACCCTGCTGCGTGCGGCGATCGGGACGCTGATCGCCGCGCCGGTCTGGCTGCTGCCCGGGGGCCGCTGGCCGCGATGGCCCGTGCTCAAGCTGCATCTCGAGCGCGGGGTGGTCTCGGCCTTCATGGCGCTGAGCTTCTTCTACTCGCTGACCAAGCTGGCCCTCGCCGAGGCGATCGCGATCAGCTTCGTCGCGCCGCTGCTGGCGCTCTATCTTGCGCGGGTGCTGCTGGGCGAAACGATCCGCCGGCAGGCGGTGCTCGCCTCGGTGCTCGGCTTTGCGGGCACGCTGGTGATCGTCGGGGGCAAGCTGGGCGATGGCGGGTTCGACCGCGACACCGCGCTGGGACTGGCGGCGATCCTGGTTTCCGCGCTGCTCTATGCCTATAATTTCATCGTCATCCGCAGGCAGTCCCAGGCCGCAGGGCCGCTCGAAATCGCCGCCTTTCATTCCGGCGTTGCGGCGGCGGTGATGGCGCTGGTCGCGCCCTTCCTGTTCGTCTGGCCGGGCGAGGCGGTGCTGCTCGACACCGCGCTGGCGGCAGCGCTCACCGTCGCCGGGGCGATGGCGATCGCCTGGGCCTATGCCCGCGCCGAGGCGCAGGTGCTGGTGCCGATGGAATATTCGGGATTCCTCTGGGCGGCGCTGTTCGGCTGGCTGTTCTTCCGCGAGGGCGTGACCCTGCCGACCCTGGCCGGGACCGCGATCATCGTGGCGGCCTGCTGGCTGGCGGCGCGCAACCGCCATGCCGAGCGGACCGCCGGCGCGGTCCTGCCCGCGACCGAGCAGCGGGCGCTCTAGAGCGCCCCCTCCGTGCTCCGGTCCGGCGCCGACCATGCTCCAACCTTGATTTCCACCCGCTTTCGGCGCAGGTGCGCGGCACATATTGTCGCCCCGGCCATTGGTCGGATGAAGGCCCCACTCAGGAAGGATTGACGCACGCATGACCCAGGTCGGCAAAGACACGCTCGGAACCCGTTCCACTCTCACCGTAAAGGGCAAGGACTACGCCTATTATTCCTTCGCCAAGGCGTCGGAGACAATCGGCGACGTGTCGAAGCTGCCGTTCAGCCTCAAGGTCCTGCTCGAGAACATGCTGCGCTTCGAGGATGACGGCTTCACCGTCTCCACCAAGGACGCGCAGGCGATTGCCGACTGGCAGAAGGATCCGCGCACCGGCAAGGAAATCCAGTTCCGCCCCGCGCGCGTGCTGCTGCAGGATTTCACCGGCGTGCCCTGCGTGGTCGATCTGGCCGCGATGCGCGACGCGATCGGCGAACTGGGCGGCGATACCGCCAAGATCAATCCGCAGGTCCCGGTCAATCTCGTGATCGATCACTCGGTCATGGTCGATGAATTCGGCCACCCCAAGGCCTTCGAGCAGAACGTCGAGCTCGAATACGCGCGCAACGCCGAGCGTTACGACTTCCTCAAATGGGGCTCCAAGAGCTTCAAGAACTTCTCCGCCGTGCCCCCGGGCACCGGCATCTGCCACCAGGTCAATCTGGAGTATATCGGCAAGGGCGTGTGGTCGACCGAGGATGCGGACGGCCAGGCGGTCGCCTATCCCGACACCTGCGTCGGCACCGACAGCCACACCACCATGATCAACGGCCTGGGCGTGCTCGGCTGGGGCGTCGGCGGGATCGAGGCCGAAGCGGCCATGCTCGGCCAGCCGATCTCGATGCTGCTCCCGCAGGTCGTCGGCTTCAAGCTGACCGGCGCGATCGCCGAGGGCGTCACCGCCACCGATCTGGTGCTGACCTGCGTCCAGATGCTGCGCGAGCGCGGCGTGGTCGGCAGTTTCGTCGAGTTCTACGGCCCGGGCGTGTCCACGCTCAGCCTCGCCGACCGCGCGACGATCGCCAATATGGCCCCCGAATACGGCGCCACCTGCGGCTTCTTCGGCATCGACGAGAAGACGCTGGAATACATGCGCCTGACCGGCCGCGACGAAGACGCGCTGGCGCTGGTCGAAGCCTATGCCAAGGAACAGGGCATGTGGTTCACCCCCGAGAACGAGCCGGTCTTCAGCGACACGCTCGAACTCGACATGAGCAAGGTCGTCCCCTCGCTCGCGGGCCCCAAGCGCCCCCAGGACCGGGTCGCGCTCCCCGAGGTCGACGAACTGTTCAACACCGATCTCAAGACGGTCTACAAGAAGGACGGCCCGCACCGTGTCGCCGTCGAGGGCAAGGATCACGACATTGGCGACGGCGATGTGGTCATCGCCGCGATCACCAGCTGCACCAACACCTCGAACCCCGATGTGATGATCGCCGCCGGCCTGGTCGCGCAGAAGGCCAACGCCCGCGGTCTCAAGCCCAAGCCCTGGGTCAAGACCTCGCTCGCGCCGGGTTCGCAGGTGGTCACCGACTATCTGGTCAAATCGGGCCTGCAGACCGATCTCGATGCGCTGGGCTTCGATCTGGTCGGCTATGGCTGCACCACCTGCATCGGCAATTCGGGCCCGCTGGCCCCGCCGATCAGCAAGGCGATCAACGGCAACGACATCGTCGCCGCCAGCGTGCTCTCGGGCAATCGCAATTTCGAAGGCCGGGTCTCGCCCGATGTCCGCGCCAACTTCCTCGCCTCGCCGCCGCTGGTGGTGGCCTATTCGCTGCTGGGCACGGTGACGCAGGACATCACCGAGACCCCGATCGGGCAGGACCAGGACGGCAAGGACGTGATGCTGGCCGATCTGTGGCCGAGCAATCAGGAAATCGCCGATCACCGCGCCGCCAATATCGACCGCGAGATGTTCGCGCGCCGCTACGCCAACGTCTATGAAGGCGACGAGCACTGGCAGGGCATCAAGGTCGAGGCCTCGGACACCTATCGCTGGAACCCGACCAGCACCTATGTCGCCAGCCCGCCCTATTTCGAGGGCATGGGCATGGAGCCCGCGCCGATCACCGACATCACCGATGCCAAGCTGCTGGCGATCCTGGGCGATTCGACCACGACCGACCACATCAGCCCGGCCGGTTCGATCAAGGAAGACAGCCCGGCGGGCGAATATCTGAACAGCCATCAGGTCGCCAAGGCGGACTTCAATTCCTACGGCAGCCGCCGCGGCAATCACGAGGTGATGATGCGCGGCACCTTCGCCAATATCCGCATCCGCAACGAGATGGTCCCAGGCGTCGAGGGTGGCTTCACCACCTTCGAGGGCGAGCAGATGCCGATCTACGATGCGGCGATGAAGCACAAGGCCAACGGTACCCCGCTGGTGGTCGTCGCGGGCAAGGAATACGGCACCGGCTCGAGCCGCGACTGGGCCGCCAAGGGCACGATCCTGCTGGGCGTGCGCGCGGTCATCGTCGAGAGCTTCGAACGGATCCACCGCTCCAATCTCATCGGCATGGGCGTGCTGCCGCTGCAGTTCACCAATGGCGAGACCCGCGAGACGCTGGGTCTGGGTGCCGACGACACCTTCACCATCAAGGGTCTCGCGGATCTCTCGCCCAGCCAGGAGGTCGAGGTCGAGGTGACCCGGGCCGACGGCACGGTGAAGAGCTTCGCCACCAAGTGCCGGATCGATACCGCCAACGAGATGGAATATTACCGCCACGGCGGCATCCTCCACTACGTGCTGCGCAAGCTCGCGACCGACTGAGCGGCAGCCCAGCAGCCGACGCAAAAGAAAGGGCGGCTCCCCGGGTTGGGGAGCCGCCCTTTTCTGTTGGGCAGGCTGTGAGTTGGTTCAGGCGATCCGCTTGCGCGCGAACAGCTCGGCCAGCTTGCGGCGGCGCAGCACCGCCGCGGCCGCGAGGCCGAACAGCGCCATCATCGGCGGCGCGGGAACATCGGTCCCGCTGGTGGTGCCGCTGGTCGTGCTGACATCGCCCGAGGTGCTCGAAGAGGTCGAACTGCTGGTGCTCGAAGATGTCGAGCTTGAGGTCGAGGACGAGGACGAGGTCGACGAGCTGGTGCTCGAGGTGATGTTGCCCGAGGTCGAGGTGCTGGTCGAGACATCGCCCGACGAGCTCGAGGTCGTGCTGCTGGTGATCGCCCCCGTCGAGGTGCTCACCGAACCGGTGGAGGTGCTGACCGAACCGGTGGAGG
>JAHJWA010000250.1 GCA_018828205.1 Alphaproteobacteria bacterium | reverse complement strand
CGCGCTCAAATCGGGCGGACAGGACTGCCTCGTCACGCAATAGGCGGGCATTTGCGGCTTCTTCTCGGCGCCGTCCCTGTTAAGGGGGCGGCATGAGAAGGTGCCCATGACCGACACCGCCGTTCCGGCACCAGCCAGCGCCTCGCCCGACCAGCCCAGTCCGGTGGCCGAGGGCGGAAGTCGCATCGCCAGCCTCGATTTCATCCGCGGGCTCGCGGTGATGGGCATTCTCGCTGCGAACATCACCATCTTTGGACAGCCCTTCGTGGCCTATACCTGGCCAGGCGGTTTCCTCGTGCCCAGCGGCGATCCCGACGGCTGGATGTGGGCGCTGCAATTCGTGCTGATCGACGGCAAGATGCGGGGGTTGTTCACCCTGCTGTTCGGCGCCGGTCTCTACCTCTTCCTCGAGAAGGCGTGGGAGCGAGGGCAGGGGCGACGGCTGCAGGCGCGGCGATTGACCTTTCTGCTGCTGTTCGGGCTGATCCATTTCTTCTTCATCTGGAAGGGCGACATCCTCACCGGCTATGCGCTGTGCGGTTTTGCTGCGTTGCTGTTCGTGCGGATGGAGCCGATCAACCAGCTGGTGCTGGGGCTGATCGGCTATTTTCTTGGCGCCCTGATGCTCGCGACGATGTTCGCAGGGGTCTATGTTCTGGAGCGCAGTGGGGGCGAAGAGACCGAGATCGCTGCGCCTCAGGCTGAAACTTCCTCCTTCAAGAGCTACGAAATTGAAGATGGCGAGATCGAAACCGCGCTGATTTCCTCGGGCGACTATACCGGGCTGGTCGCACACAATTTCGCCGAGCACTGGAGCGAGCCTGTGCTGGTTGTGATGCAGATCGTATTCGAGACGCTCCCGCTCATCCTGATCGGCATGGCGCTGTATCGGATGGGGCTGTTCGATGGCCGGATGGCGGCGCACAAGGTGCGACGCTGGGGCTGGACCGGATTGCTCGCCGGGGGCGCGCTGTCGGCATCGATCGCCTACTGGGCGGTTGGCGATGGGTTGACCTATACGAGCACTCTGCTGGCGGTGGCCGGACTGGCGGGCTTCGCCAATCTGCCGATGGTGCTTGGTCTCGCAGCCTTGTTGTCGCTTCGGGGCGCAGCCGCCCGCGGCTGGCTGGCCGAGCGCGTCTCCGCGGCCGGCCGCGCGGCCTTCACCAATTACATCGGCACCTCGGTGGTGATGCTGTTCGTGTTTCACGGTTGGGCCGGGGGCCTCTATGGAGAGCTCAACCGCCCGCAGCATTATCTCGTCGTGCTGGCCACCTGGGTGCTGATGCTGGCCTGGTCCAAGCCCTGGCTCGACCGGTTTCGCTATGGCCCGCTCGAATGGCTGTGGCGCTGCCTGACCTATGGGCGGCTGTTCACGCTCCGGCGGTAGCCGCGTCCTATTCGTCGCGCGCGATGCGCGGCGGACCCTTGGCGGCGAGCCGGGTCTCGAACAGGAAGAACATCAGCCCCGTCACCAGCAGGCTCATGGTCACCACCCAGGCGAGCGCGATGATCGAACCGATCTGCGCCTCGATATAGGCGCTGACGAACAGCAGCCCGATCACCACGCTGATGGTTACCGCGGAGCCGGTGCTGAACACCAGCGCCCATTGCGACTGCCGGCGGCGCTTGCCCAGCCAAGCGAGTTCGCCCGCATCATTGCCCGCCTCGCCATCGTCGATCCGGCGCGTGATCCGCTCGATCCGCTGCGCGACCCAGATCAGTCGGCTCATCATCACGTTCATGATCGCGCCGATCCCGCTGAGCAGGAAGGCGGGAGCGAGCGAGAGCTGCACGATCTGCTGGACATGCGGCGTGCTGGCGGTGCGTTCCAGAAGGTCGAAGGCGAAACTTCCCCCGACGGTGAGAAGGTCGAACGTCATGGGCTAGTCTTTGGCGAAGGGGTTCTTGGGGCTCTTGAGCGTGAGGCGCACCGGCACTGCGTCGAAGCCGAGCTTGGCGCGGATGCCATTGACCAGATAGCGTTCGTAACTGGTCGGCAGCGCATCGAGCCTGGTGCCGAAGATCACGAAGCGCGGGGGGCGGGTGCCGACCTGGGTGATGTAGCGCAGCTTGATCCGCCGGCCCTTGGGGGCGGGCGGCGGGTTGGTTTCGAGCGCATCGTCGAACCACCGGTTGAGCGCGGCGGTGGGGACGCGCTTGGACCAGCTGGCGCGGATGTCGAAAGCGGCGCCCAGCATGGTGTCGAGCCCCTTGCCGGTCTTGGCGCTGACCGCGAGCAGCGGCACGCCGCGCACCTGAGCCAGCCCATCGTCGAGCGCGGCGCGCACGCCGTTGAACAGCCCGCTGGCGTCCTCGGCGATGTCCCATTTGTTGATCGCCACCATCAGCGCGCGGCCTTCCTGGAGCACCATGTCGGCGATCTTGAGATCCTGGTGCTCGAGCCCCTGCGTCGCATCGAGCAGCAGCACGACGACCTCGGCGAAATCGATCGCGCGGTGGGCGTCGGCGACCGACATCTTCTCCAGCTTGTCCTGCACCTTGGCGCGCTTGCGCATGCCCGCAGTGTCGACCAGGTGGATGTCGCGCTGTTCGCCGGTCTTGGGATCGGTCCATTTGTAGTCGATCGCGATCGAATCGCGGGTGATTCCGGCCTCGGGCCCGGTCAGCAGCCGGTCCTCGCCCAGCAGACGGTTGATCAGCGTCGATTTGCCGGCATTGGGCCGCCCGACGATCGCGAGCTTGAGCGGGCCGAGCGTGACCTCCTCGTCGTCGTCGACATATTCGATCCGTTCGGAAGCGGCTTCGGCCTTGTCGCCGATGATCGGCCACAGCGCGGCGAACAGATCGGCGATGCCATCGCCGTGTTCGGCGGACAGGCCCACCGGCTCGCCGAAGCCGAGATTGTAGCATTCAAGCACGCCCGCTTCGCCAGCGCGGCCCTCGGCCTTGTTGGCCACCAGCACCACGGGCAGGTGCTGTTCGCGCAGCCAGCGGCTGATCTCCTCGTCGAGCGGGGTCAGGCCGGCGCGCGCGTCGACCACCAGCAGCGCCGCATCGGCGCCCACCAGGCTGACCTCGGTCTGCTTGCGCATACGCCCGGGAAGGCTGGCGGGATCGTCGTCTTCCCAGCCCGCGGTGTCGACTATGGTGAAATCGAGCCCGGCCACCGAGGCGTCGCCCATCCGCCGATCGCGCGTGACGCCGGGCTGGTCGTCGACCAGCGCCAGCTTCTTGCCGACCAGGCGGTTGAACAGCGTCGACTTGCCGACATTGGGGCGGCCGATGATGATCACGGTCGGTTTGGGGGATTGGGCTGTCATGACTGGCCCGCAGGTGGCCCCTGCAACGCGATTTGGCAAGAACAAGCGGTGGCGGCCGCCAAAGGTTAAGATCGGTTAACCGCTTTCGACAGGCATGTCGCAAGTCCCGTGCGAGCACTATTGCCGCATGAAGAAAACCATCGCCTTCGGCCTTACCGGTCTCGCCCTGCTGGCAGCGGCTCCCGCCCTGGCGCAATCCACCAGCGATTTCGGCGGCAGCGGGCGCGACGCATCGCGCGCTTCCGAACTGGCCCCCTATCTCCAATGCGTGCCCTATGCCCGCGAAATATCGGGGATCCGCCTGTATGGCGACGCGCATACCTGGTGGCAGCAGGCCGAGGGCCGCTACGCCACCGGGAACGCCCCCAAGGTCGGAGCGGTGATGGCGTTCCGGCCGCATCGCAATATGCAGCTGGGCCATGTCGCGGCAGTAAGCCGCGTGGTCGACAGCCGTACCGTACTGCTCGACCACGCCAATTGGTCGCCGATCAACGGGCGGCGCGGGCAGATCGAGCGCGATGTCATGGCGGTGGACGTCTCGCCCGCCAATGACTGGAGCGCGGTGCGGGTCTGGTACCATCCGCTCGGCGGGCTCGGCAAAACCGAATGGCCGGTCGACGGCTTCATCTACTCCGACCGCGCGCGCAGCCCGGTGCGGATCGCGCAGGCACCGCAAGGGCCGGTTCGGATGCAGAGCTCAAGGCGTTTCCTGAGCGCCTTCAACGAATTCTCGAACTGACGCCTCGGGCGATCACCCGGCCTTGGCGACCGGCGGGTTTTCGCCCAGATCTTCATACCAGGCTTCGACCGGGCCGTTGAGCTTGATCGTCAGCGGATTGCCCTTGCGATCCATGGTCTTGCCCGCCTGGACGCGGATCCAACCCTCGGAAATGCAGAACTCGTCGACATT